>JBBAAP010000010.1 GCA_041658285.1 Candidatus Brocadiia bacterium | reverse complement strand
AGGTAGTTGGCGACCAGAATATCGAGCTGGGGCTTGAGCAGTGTTCCCTGTTGCTGTCCCATTTCGGCCGGAGTTCCGCGCAGGACCAGTATCGGCACCTGATTCGAGCCGGGGTCGAGGACCAGTTCGCCGTTGCCTGATTGGGCCGGCGTAAAAGGACGGACCGGCAGTTTTTTGGCCACATAAGGCGGCGTTTCTATGACCGAGCAGCAGCTGATGAATATCACATAGCCGACGATTAAGACAACTGCCAATGTGCCGAGCCGTTTAAGCGCGTTCTTCGTAAATAATTTCATAGGTTAATCCGTGGCTAAAATCTGAATCCGATAGTTATCATCGATGTGGCCGTATGCCGGGAGACGCTGGTGGTGCCCGGATTGCTGTCGTATTCGTTAATGAGCGAGAAGCCGCCGTAAAGGTGCTTGCTGAAGTAGACCTTGACCGAGCTGTCCGAGCGGGTTTTGAATTCATCGAGGTCTTTGGAGCGGGGTAGGTATTCGTATTTATTTCTAACTTCCAGGGTATCATTGATTTTCCAGTAGAGGTCGTTGGCCAGCTGGTAGGAATATGAGCGGTTGATGATGGGGTTGCTTTCGTATTCTTCCGAGGTGTAGCTGGCGCCCAGGTAGCCGGCCCATTTAAAGTTGTTTTTGGTCTTGAAATGGTAGCCGAGCCCGCCGCTGGAGCGGCTGAGGATTTCCAGTTTGGTCATCTGGTTGTCCTCGAAGACCTGCTGGAGATAGCCGTAGAATTTATATTTAAGCTTTTGGTCCCACTTGAACTCGGCCCGGCGTTGGAATTGGGTGAGCGTGTCGGCCGATTTGCCGCGGAGATAGAGCAGACCGTTGTAGAATTTAGTATCGTGGCTGTCCCGGTAGATGTCGGACTTGAGCGTGGTGTTGGTGGTGTCAACTTTGGCAATCTGGTTGCGCATGTTGCCTTCGAACGTACCGGACCAGGTGGCCGGTGGGGGCGGTGGCTTGGGAGCCGGCTTTGGTTGCGGAGCCGGTTCGGAATAAACCAAGCCTGCAACGGCCAACAGGGCCAGCAGGCTGAATATGATAGAGCGCATAGCGGTTATTTCTTCTTGTCAGGTTCGGCATCAGGGGTAGGCGCTGGGGCCGGTGTTGGGTTAGGTTCCTGGCTTACCCGGACGAAGAGCATCTGTAAGGCGTAAAGTGTTTGTTCCAGGTGCGGGGCTTCTTCTTTGGTCAGGTTATTGACCGTCTTGGCCTTGAGCATCTCCAGGGTGTCGATATTATACCTGGCCTGGATCAGGTCGACTTCTTTCTTGTGGCTGGCCGGGTGTTCCATCTGGCCCAGTGATATCAGGGCCTGCAGAGCCAAGGTGTAAACTAGGGTGTTGAAATCCGGAGGCGGCGCGAACTTGTCGTCGCACCCGCAACCTTCTTCATGTGGCTTTTTATCCAGTTCCTCTTTTTCCTTCTGGGCTTGTTCTTTCCAACCGCTGTCTACTTTTTTCTCTTTGTTTTCTTCGCTCATAACGCTCTTTAGAGCCAGTTAAACAGACCGACACAAAGTGGCGGTATGTTTCTACTGGGCCTTATCCCGACTATTCCGTCGGGACCTTTCTTTAGCACTATTTTCCCAGTGCGGCTTTGATGAATCCCCGGAAGAGTGGGTGCGGGCTTAAGGGCTTAGACTTGAATTCCGGATGGAACTGCACCCCGACGAACCAGGGATGGTTTCTTAACTCGACTATCTCGACCAGGTTGCTTTCCGGGTAGATGCCCACCGGCTCCAGCCCTTTGGCCTGGAACTCGGCCAGATATTTATTATTGAATTCGTAACGATGCCGGTGTCGTTCGGAGATTAAAGTGTTTTTATAGGCCTTGGCAGCCCTTGAGCCGGACTTAAGCCGGCAGGGGTAAGCGCCCAGGCGCATAGTCCCGCCTATATCCTTGATGTTTTTCTGCGAGGCCATCAGGCCGATGACCGGGTCGGGCGTAGCGGTATCGAATTCAGAGCTGTGCGCCTGTTTCAACCCGAGCACGTGGCGGGCGAATTCTATGACCGCACATTGCATGCCCAAGCAGATGCCGAAGAAAGGTATTTTTTTCTCGCGGGCGTATTTGACGGCTGCGATTTTGCCTTCGATGCCGCGCGAGCCGAAACCGCCCGGCACCAATATGCCCTTGACGCCTTTGAGTAGTTTGGCGGCGTTGGCATTGGTCACCTCGTCGGCGTTGACTTTGCGGATTATTACCCGGGCGTTATTGGCTATGCCGCCGTGGGTAAGCGCCTCGTAGATGGATTTGTATGAGTCCTGCAGTTCAAGATATTTGCCGACCACGGCTATTTCCACGGTTTTCTTGGGTGATTTTAATATCCGGAGCATCCGGTGCCATTGATTCAGGTTATGTGGTTTACATTTCAGGCTCAGATGTTTGATTATCAGTTCGTCCAGTTTTTGTTCCACCAGCATCAGCGGCACCTGGTAGATGCTGAAGTCCACGTCCTTTTCCTCGATGACCGCTTCGGGCCGGACGTTGCAGAAGAGCGACAGCTTGGCTCGGGCGTCGTCCGGGATATGATGTTCGGTCCGGCAAATGAGGATGTCCGGCTGGATGCCGATTTCACGGAGCTTGCTGACGCTGTGCTGGGTGGGTTTGGACTTCATCTCCTGGCTGGTCCGCAGGTAGGGTATTAATGTAAGGTGTATGTAAAGGACTTTGTCTCGGCCCAGTTCCAGCCCGACTTGGCGGATGGCCTCGAGGAAGGGCAGGCCTTCGATATCGCCGACCGTGCCGCCTATTTCGGTGATGGATACGTCAATGCCTTGGGTATCGGGCAGATGGATGGCATTCTTGATTTCATCGGTGATGTGCGGGATGACCTGGACGGTTTTGCCCAGATACTTGCCGGCCCGTTCCTTGGCAATGACGCTGGAGTATATCTTGCCGGTGGTGAAGTTGGAGTTCTTGGTCAAGACGGCGTTGGTGAAGCGTTCGTAATGTCCCAGGTCCAGATCGGTTTCGGCACCGTCGTTGGTGACATAGACTTCGCCGTGCTGGAAGGGGTTCATCGTACCCGGGTCGACGTTGATATAAGGGTCGAATTTCTGGATGGAGACTTTAAGCCCTCGGTTTTCCAGGAGCATGCCGATGGATGCGGAGGTGAGTCCTTTGCCCAGCGAGGAAACCACGCCGCCCGTAATGAAAATATGTTTTACCATAACGGGGCAGTATCATACAAATGAGGATATTGAAATACAAGGAAATTATGCAACTTTTTATCGCCATAACCGGAATTAAGGTTATAATTCTGCCACGGAGACACAGAGTTCACAGAGACCTTTAACCCGATAATTTAATTCTCCGTGCTCTCTGTGCCTCTGTGGCTAAGTATGAGTAAATCGGCCTGCGAGTTATATTACGACCGGGTGGCGCACAGTTATGACGACTCGTACAAGAGTCCTTACTGGGAGTTCTACCAGGCGGTCACCTGGTACAACCTCAAGCGTAACCTGCCGCGCAGTCTGCCGGCCCGGATACTGGATATCGGCGGCGGCACCGGAATATGGGCGCTGAAACTGGCTAAGTCCGGTTATAATATCACTCTGGCTGACCTGTCGCAGAAGATGCTCGATGTGGCTCAGCGCAAGGCCGAGCAGACGAACCTGGCTAACAAGATTACATTCGCTAAGGCCGATATCTGCGAGATGTCCGCTTTCGGGGATAATACGTTTGATATGGCCATCGCCCAGGGCGACCCGATATCCTGCGCCCAGGAACCGCTCAAGGCCGTTCGGGAAATACACCGGGTGCTCAAGCCTAAGGCTGTCTGCATCGCTTCGGTTGACAACAAGTTTTCCGGGATGAGGGTGTTTATGGAACAGGGGAAGTTAGACCAGTTGGAGGAACTGATTGCCACCGGTCGGACTAATTGGTTCACCAGCAATAAAGAAGAACAATATCAGCTGACCTATTTCAGCCCGGACGAACTGCGTAAGCTGTTTACCAGGAACGGATTTGAGGTGCTGGCTTTAAGTGGCAAGGTGGTCCTGCCGGTCCGGGCCAACGAGCAGGTGCTTAAAGATAGGGATGCTTTTGACCGGATGCTAAAATTAGAGCTTAAGCTCCATACCGAAGAGGCATTATTGGGAAACGCGTCACATCTGGAAATCACCTGCCGGAAAGTTTAGTTTATTCGCCACAAAGACAGAGTTATAGCCTTCCGTGGAACCAAGAACACAAAGCATAATTTAATATTAAATCTAATAAAAAAGGCGTCCCGATGTAACATCGGGACGCCTTGTGTTCTTGGAGCGTTTAGTGTTTGAAACTTACGGTATAAAGTTGACGTTACCGTTGAGTTTTAGAGTAAACCCGGCCAGCAGTTTGGCCGTATTTTCCAGGTCAGCCAGAGAAATAACCTCGATGGGCGTATGCATATATCGGTTAGGAACGCTGACCAGTCCGGTGGCCACTCCTTCCTTGGTAACCTGCATCATATTGGCGTCGGTGCCGGTGGCGCCCGGAGCTGCTTCGACCTGATACGGAATTTTATCGGCCTTGGCGGCGGCTACCAGCCGGTCAAAGACCACGTGGTTGATGTTCGGCCCGCGCGAAATAGCCGGTCCCGAACCGAGTTTAATATCGCCTGAGCGTTTGGGGTTGGAATCCGGGTAATCGGTGGCGTGGGTTACGTCCACGGCAATGCCGATGTCCGGGCTGATGCCGTAAGCGCTTGTCCTGGCGCCGCGCATGCCGATTTCCTCCTGGACCGTAGAAACGGCGTAAACCGCGGCCTGGGGTTTCTTTTTGGCGATGAGCCGGAGAGCTTCGGCCACTATCCATGCGCCCATCTTGTCGTCAAAACCGCGCGAGACCACTAAATCGTTCTTGAGTTTTTCAAAACCGACCGCAAAGGTAATCGGGTCGCCGATATCGATAATCTTAGCCACTTCTTTTTTGGACTTGGCGCCGATATCCAGCCACAGCCCGTGCAGTTTAGGCGAACCGGCTGACTTGCGTTCCTCTTCCTCCATCAGGTGGATGGCTTTCTTGCCGACGATAGCCAAGACAGGTCCGGTCTTGGTATGGATGTAAAAGCGCTGTCCCGGCAGGATGCCGGTATCGATGCCTCCAATCATGCCGAAATAGATATAACCTTTGTCGTCGATGTAGCGGACCATCAGCCCGATTTCATCGCAATGGCCGGCCAGCATTATCCGCGGTTTGCCTTTGGGGTTGATGACGGCCATGGCGTTGCCGTGCACGTCCTTTTTTACTTCATCCGCGAAGGTTTTGACGTATTTAATCCAGATATCCTGGGCCGGTTTCTCGTAGCCGGACGGGCTGGGCGCGTTAACCATATCCTTCAGTAAATTCAATGCATTGGTTTCCATTTGTAACTCCTTTTCTAAATATTAATACTTGTGATAATTATTTTCGTGGTCTATAACTCTGTCTAGAATTTGATCCATATTTTTAGTCGGTTTATAACCGATGAATTTTTTTATCTTGGCCAGGCCGGGCACGCGCCGGAGCATATCTTCGAAACCTTCCTGATAAGCTTTGTCGTAGGGGATATGTTTGATGGGCGAGGCGCTTTTGGTTTTGGCTTTGACCTTGCGGGCCAGCTGGTCGATGGTTATTTCCTGGTTAGCGCCGATGTTGAAGACCTGGCCGCGGGCTTTTTTTGTCCGGCTGAGTTTTATCAGAGCGGTGACCACGTCGCTGACGTCGGTGAAACAGCGTGATTGTTTACCGCTGCCGTAAACGGTGATGGGTTGGCCTTTGAGCGCCTGGCGGACGAACCGGGGAATGACCATGCCGTAACGTCCGGTTTGGCGCGGGCCGACGGTATTGAATAGCCGGGCTATTATTACGGGCAGTTTTCTTTCGCGCCAGTAGGCCAGTGCCAGAAATTCATCGATGGCCTTGGAGCAGGCGTAGCTCCAGCGGCTTTTGGTGGTGGCACCCAGGAGCATATCGTCATTTTCACAGAATGGTATTTTGGCATTTTTGCCGTAGACTTCTGATGATGAGGCTATCAACACCAGCTTGTTCTTGCGGGCGGCCAGTTTGAGCACGGCTTCGGTGCCGGAGATGTTTGTCTCTATGGTGGTGACTGGTTTTTCGATTATCAGGCGTACGCCGACGGCCGCGGCCAGGTGAAAAATTACGTCAACTTGGTTTATCAATTTGGCCAGGAGCCGCTCGTTAAGTATAGTGCCGATGGTATAGTGAAAATTTGGGTTGGATTTAAGGCGTTTGATATTATCAAGCGAACCGGTGGACAGGTCGTCAATAACCCAAACCTGATGTTTTTGGTTCAACAGTATCTCAGCTAGGTGCGAACCGATGAATCCGGCGCCGCCGGTGATTAAGTACTTCATGTTTTTATCGGGAAGAACGTTAAGAGTGCAAAGAATCTTTTATTAGTTTTTGTTTGTGGTTTTGTATTATTCGGTAACGCTATCCTTTCAGGATGCTTATTGTTATAAACTAATCGATAACGCTATCCAGCAGTTTTTTCAACTGGGGTTCGGACTGGAAGCCGACCACCTGTTCTTTGATTTCTCCGCCTTTAATCAGCAACAGCGTGGGTATGGCTGAGATGCCGTAATCGGTGGCAGTTTCGGGCGAGTCGTCGACGTTGACCTTGGCTATCTTGACTTTGGATTGGTATTCAGGAGCCAGTTTTTCCAATATGGGTGTTATCATTTTGCACGGACCGCACCAAGGTGCCCAGAAATCTACCAGCACCGGAAGTTTGGAGTTAATCACTTCGGTTTTAAAGGTAGCGTCAGTTACTTCGGTTATGTATTGAGACATTTTAACCTCATTTCTGCCACGCCTGCCCGAATGATTGGCGTCAGCCGGTCGGGCGGGTCAGCCTTTGGCTGATAACAGCCGAACGATTATTTTTTCTCTGATTCCGGTGCGGCGGCGGCCGGTGCCGGTTTAGCAACAGCCGGAGCCGGGGCTGGTTTAGCGGCGTCCGGAGCGTCCGGTTTCTTTTCGCCTTCTTCACCCTTATGCTTAGAGGCCAGTTTCTTGCCGGTCAGGGTATTGATTTTTCTCTGGGCCCTTTTAAGGCTCTTGGTTACGGCTCGGATCATTTTTTTATTGTCTTTGGTCTCGGTTAGCTTCTTCTTGAGACGGACAACCTTTTCCTTTAGCTCTTCAACTTTGGGCATAAATTTACTCCTCTGTTTTCAGCCTGAGGCTGACCCGCCTTTGGCGGGAATCAGTTTACTTGATTAATAGGGCTCTATCTACTACATACTAAACAGGGTTAGTCAAGAAATAATGTTTATTATTCGTTAATGATATACGGTTAGATGGATATATCTTGACAATCTGGGGAAATGGTATTATTTGGTCGGCCATGGCGCAAAAGATTTATTTGTCATTCCTGTGGCACCATCACCAACCTTATTATCGTGACACAGTGTCGGGTGAATTCTGGATGCCCTGGGTACGTTTGCATGGCATTAAGGATTATTTTGGAATGGCGGCGTTGCTGGATGAGTTCCCTAAAATCAAAGCTAATATCAACTTGGTGCCATCATTATTAAAGCAGATTCAGGAATATATTGACGGTTCCTTTGATCGGGGCTTGTTCCTGGGGCGTAAGCCGGCTAAGGATTTGACTGATGCTGATAAGCAATACCTGCTGGATAACCTTTTCATGGCTAATCCGGATAACATGATTGGTCGGTTCCAGAAATATAAGGAGTTACATAGCAAGTTTCAGCAATCATCCGGCCGGCCATTAGGAGAGGGGAAGGGGTCTCAGGTCAACCCCATTGTTAAAGAGTTTACAGAGCAGGATTTTATTGACCTGGTGGTGCTGGCTAACCTGGCTTGGTTTCATCCGGTACTAAAGGGGAAAGATCCGTTGATAAAATCATTGATAATCAGGGGGCGTGGATTTAAGGAAGAGGATAAGCAGGCGATACTGGATAAGCAGATAGAGGTCCTGAAGCGGATTGTGCCGATGCATAAAAAACTTCAGGACGATGGGCGGGTGGAAATCACCACTACGCCGTTATATCATCCCATACTGCCTTTATTGTGTGATATGCAGTCGGCCAGGGTGGCTATGCCGGGCGCAAAACTGCCGGTGGTTAACCAGGCGGATTTTAAGGCCGATGCCAGGCACCACGTGGCCGAGGCGGTTAAAATATACCGCCATTATTTCGGGTGTGACCCACAGGGAATGTGGCCGGCTGAGGGGTCGGTTTCGCCGGATATCCTGCCGCTATTGGTTGAGCAGGGGATAAAGTGGTTCGCCACGGATGAGGAAATACTCGGACATACTTTAGGCACCTGGTTTGAGCGGGACGGGCAGGGGATACTTAATAACTCAGAGCCATTATACAAGCCGTATTATATTAATGTAAATAATACCCCTCTGAATGTGGTGTTTAGAGACCAGTCATTTTCCAATTCAGTCAGTTTTCAATATCAGCGTTGGGGTCAGGAGGATGCGGCTCGCCACTTTGTCAGCCAGATTAAGGCTAATGCGGCTCGAGCTAATGGTAATGAGCCGGTGTTGGTCAGTGTTATTCTGGACGGAGAGAATCCCTGGGAGTACTACCCGGATAACGGGATAGTGTTTATCAGAACGTTGTATAAGATGTTGAGTGAGGATAAAGATATTGAGACGGTACGGATGTCGGATTTCATTAAGCAATTTCCGCCCAAAGCGGAGCTTAAAACCATTTACTCTGGTTCTTGGATTAATCATAATTTTGCCATTTGGGCTGGCGACCAGGAGGATTATAAGGGGTGGGAATACTTGTCCCGGACGCGCGAGGCGGCGCGTAATCATAATGTAAGTGCCCAGGCGATGGAGAATATTTACATTGCCGAGGGTAGTGACTGGTTTTGGTGGTTTGGGCCGGAGCACTCGTCATCTATGGACAATGTTTTTGATGCGCTGTTCCGTAAGAACCTGATGAATGTTTATCTACAATCGGGATTGGAGGTGCCGGAATACCTGTATACCCCGATAAAACAGAAAAAAGAAGCGGAAATTTATACTCATCCGTGGGGATATCTGGAAATAAAAATGGACGGTCGGGCCAGCGATTATTTTGAGTGGTTGGCTGCCGGGCATTATGAACCGGCCAGTGATCCGGCTCGGATTTCTACTATGGACTATTCGGAAAAGTCTCCGGTTAAGGCCGTATATTTCGGATTTGACAAGGTCAATCTTTTCTTCCGGATAGATCCGGTGGACATTAAAGATATTTATTTTACCATTAATTTCTTGAAACCCCGGAAACGAAAGATTATAATCCATAAATTATCCAGCGAAGGTGGTTACTTCTCGGTTTATGATGAAAAGCGCAATATCATCGGAGATAGGTTTCCCACAGTTAGGTATAATAGCGTGATAGAATTATCCTGTTCGCTGGAAGTGTTAGGGTTCAAAGGAGGGGACGAGGTAGAATTGTTCATTGAGCTTATCAAGGGTGACAAACCGCTGGTGGCTTATCCGGGCGCAACTCCGATAAGATTTAAATTACCGATTAAAGAATTCGACAATGTGAATTGGATAGCCTAATAGTTAGGAGTGATAAATTTTAACTTATGCCAGAATTAAGAAAAGATCCAATACTGGGGCGGTGGGTAATCATCGCCAGCGAGCGAGCCAAGAGGCCCAGCGATTTCAAGCCGGCGGTTTCGGCGGTGCCGAGTAACGCGCCGTGCCCGTTCTGCGATGGTAACGAAGGTTTAACCCCGCCCGAGATATTTGCTATGCGTGCGCCCAATACCAGGCCTAATGAAAAGGGTTGGCAGGTACGGGTTGTGCCCAATAAGTTCCCGGCACTGGCTATTGAGGGTAGCCTGAGCAAGCGCGGCCGTGGTCTTTACGACCAGATGCGTGGTGTTGGTGCTCATGAAGTTATTATCGAAACGCCACAGCATGTTACTTCTATGGCGCTGATGTCGGTTGGAAATATCGAGGCGGTGCTTCATACATATAAGAACCGGCTGTTGGACCTAAAGAAGGATATCCGGTTGGTCTATGGACTGATATTCAAGAATGTGGGTGATGCGGCTGGTGCGTCGCTGGATCATACCCATTCGCAGTTGGTAGCTACGCCGGTTGTCCCAATCAGGATTGAACAGGAAATGCGGGGCAGCAAGAACTTCTATAACTATCGCGGTCGGTGCATCTATTGCGATATCATACATCAGGAGATAGAAGATGAAGTGCGAGTTGTGGTTAACGATGAGCATTTTATCGCTGTTAGTCCATTTGCGTCGCGTTTCCCGTTTGAATTATGGATTATGCCTAAACAACATCTGACGCATTTCGAGAACATACCTGATCACCTGATACCGTCATTAGCTTCAATTTCTAAAAAGGTGTTTCTTAAACTGGAAAGAGCGTTGAGTAATCCGGCTTACAATACCTTGATTCATTCAACTCCGTATAATATGGAGGAGAGTGAATATTACCATTGGCATATAGAAATTATTCCGCGAATAACGAAACTTGCCGGATTTGAATGGGGGACGGGTTTTTATATTAATCCGGTGCCGCCTGAAGATGCAACAAAGTTTTTAAGGGAAGTGGAAGCTTAAATTAGTCAATCGGTTTAATAGCTCGTTAATAAGACCAGCTATCCGTAAGACAGGAAGGTTGTAATATGCATATTATCCAGATTACTCCGGAAATGGTGCCGTTTGCCAAGACGGGCGGGCTGGCCGATGTGACCGGCGCTTTGCCTAAGCAGTTTGCAAGTATGGGGCATAAGGTAAGCGTGTTTATGCCGCTTTATAAGCAGGTTAAAGACAATACGCGTAATTTAGTGTCGACTGATGTTAGCGTTAGCGTCAAGATAGGCGATGAAACTAGAAGTGGTATTATTTGGAAATACCAGGCTTCAGATAGCCAAGCTTCCCATAAGGGCAAAGTTGATGTGTATTTTATTCAGCGCGACGAATATTATCACCGCGATAATTTGTACAGCACTCCTGAAGGCGATTACTGGGATAATGCCGAGCGGTTTATATTCTTTTCTCGGGCGACGCTTGAGGCTATTAAAGCGTTGAATTTGAAACCGGACGTGATTCACTGCCACGATTGGCAGAGTGCACTGGTACCGATTTATACCCGGACTCTATACAAGAAAGATTTCGGCAGTGTTAAGACCGTTATCACAGTGCATAATTTAGCTTATCAGGGTTCTTTCTGGCATTGGGACATGAAATTGACCGGGTTGGATTGGTCGTTATTCAACTGGAAGCAACTGGAATTTTGGGGAAAGCTTAATTTTCTTAAAGGCGGTTTGGTGTTTTCGGACATAATTACCACGGTTAGCCCTCGTTATGCCCAGGAGATACAGACACACGAGTTTGGGTGTGGTTTGGAAGGCGTGCTCAAAGAGCGATCCAAACATCTTTTCGGGATAATTAACGGGATAGATTATGGAGATTGGAATCCGGATACCGATCGGTTAATCCCGGATCGCTATGCGCCGGATAAGTTGCAAGGTAAGGCTAAAAACAAGGTGGCTCTTCAGCGAGGTGGACAAATGCTTGAGCGCGATGTGCCGATTATAGGTATGGTTACCCGCCTGGCTGACCAGAAAGGTTTAGATATGGTCAGCGAGGTTTTTGACGATTTGATGAAAATGAACATACAGTTCGTATTACTGGGCACTGGAGATGAAAAGTACCATAAGAAATTCAGCGAATTAGGCCGGAAATACCAGGTTAAGACGAGTATGCATATTACTTTTGATAATTCTTTGGCGCATTTGATTATAGCTGGTTCAGATATGTTGCTGGTCCCGTCTAGGTACGAGCCTTGCGGGTTGAGCCAGTTATATGCGTTAAAGTATGGTACCGTGCCAATCGTTCGTGAAACTGGTGGTTTAGCTGATACGATAATCAACTATGCACCGGATAAGATTAAAACAGCCAATGGGTTTTCATTTAAGAATTACTCATCCCAGATGATGTTGGGTATTATAAAGAATGCCGTGCAGGTTTACAATGACAAAAAGGTTTGGAAACAGCTGATGAGTAACGGTATGTCTCAAGATTGGTCTTGGGGGCATAGCGCCAACGAATATCTGGGTCTTTATAAGAACCGCCTTCCCAAGGATTAGACGGCTGGTAAAATGCGTCAATCTACTTGTTTATTGAAGCAAGAGCCGAGGGTTTTTATAGGCTAACAATCGGCAGATGAACCAATTGGTTCATTTCTTTGTACATTATAAGTAGTTATTGTGGATTTTTCTTGACGAAACCGAACCGCAAATTAAGATAGCCAAAACGTATTAAGAGAGGGGAAGTATGGCTAAAGGTGTTTGGGGAATTGATGTAAGCAAATCATCTATAAAAGCCGTCAGGCTTCAGCCGGACAAAGAAGGCAATATTGAACTGACCAATATAGAGATTATTGAATATACACCATCTGAAAGCCGTGATGAAGCATCCCTGGACCAGGAAATTCGGATAGCTGTAAATACACTGGTTAGCCGCAACAAGTTTAAGAAGGATATAGTTGCCGTTTCGTTACCGGGTCATGCGATATTCAACAGGTTTGTTAAAATACCGCCCGTGAACCGTGATCGGATTGACAGCGTTATTAAGTACGAAGCACAGCAGCATATTCCATTCCCGATAGAAGAGGTTATCTGGGTTTATCAGGTCATCGAGAATAATTACAGGCCCGATCAGGAAATTGACGTGGTATTTTTTGCCATCAAGAAGGAAGTGGTGGATCAATTCCTGGCTTTGATGTCGGTGAGTAATTTGAGTGTTGATATCGTCCAATTCGCGCCGGTAGCGCTGTATAATTTCGCCATGCACCAGATGCCGTTAGTTTTTTCTAAGGAGGGCATGGTTATTATTGACATGGGAGCCAATAACAGCGACTTAGTGCTGGTTGAGGGGAATAGGTTTTGGATAAGGAACCTGCCTATTGTGGGAAATACAATAACAAAGAGTATTCAGGATAAACTGGAAGTTTCCTACGCAGATGCGGAAAGATTGAAGACCACTACTACTGCGGGACAAACACAGGAAGCAGCCAAGATTTTTGGCGCCATACAATCAGTGCTGAAGGACTTAGCCAGCGAAATTCACAGGTCAATTGGATTTTATAAGAGTTTGGTGAGCGGACGGACAGTTAATTTTAAAAATCTAGTGTTGGCTGGTAATGCCACTAAAATGATATATTTTGAGGAATTTCTGTCCCAGCGGCTTCAGCTGGCTGTCAGTAAGCTGTCCACCCTTAACCATATAGATGTTAGCGAAAAAGTGGATAAGGTTATTTTGGATAAGAATTTACCGTCCTTGGGTGTGGCTTTCGGGTTATCTTTGCAGGCGCTTGGGCTTACCCCCAGCCGTATTAATCTGATGCCGCCGGAATTGATCAGAGTTAAAACCATCAGCCGTAAAAAGATATTTGTTTCCGTAATCATGGTCGTGTTGATTATGATAAGCGTTCTGCTTTATCTTTCAGCTAAAACGGCAATAGAACAGTTGGGGGAAATAGATCTGGAAATGCAAGAAATTATTATGGGAGCGGAACGGACTAATAAAACCTTTTTAGAATTGCAAAAAATACAGGAGAAGGAGAAATATCTTGAAACCATTTCATCCATTGGAACTGGCCGGGACACCTACATTAAGGTTTTTAACGCCATGAATAATATTGAATCTTTGGTAAAAAATATTTTGGCTCCGGCAAAAGGTTATATCGAAAAGGGTAATGACGATGATTTTAAAGTTGTCGGTTTGAATGAAAAAAACCGGATATGGATTCTTAATATAAAAATGGAAATGGTACCGGACGTTTTGAATTTTAGCGCGATATGCGCTGTGGTGGCTCGCCAGAAATCTAATGATGATTTCGACCCGGTAGCTTCGCAGGATTTTATTAAGGAGAAGATGCTTAAACAGCTGGCTCAGGAATTTGGCGTAACCGAACCGAAGCTTTCCTTGATGGATACAAAACCGGTTCCCAAGCTGCTAACTAAAGACGAGCAGAGCATGATGGGAGCGGAAGGAACAGAGGAAGAAAATGAATTAAAGCCCAAGTATTACCGATTTCTGATACAGCTGGCGATACCGATCAAAATAAAATGAAACTAAAAATAGATACGTATAAGTCCGGGCTACTTAGTGGAGGAGTAATCATAGCCGTGATACTCTATATGGGGGTATGGGCTAATTATCAGCAGGCTGATGAGCAGAGAGAGCAACTAAGGCAAAAGGGCTCGAAAATAGATAAGTTGATGACAAAGCAGGCTTCAACTAAGGACGTTGAGCGATTAAGAAAATACCAGGAAATTCTAGATAGAGAGTCTGTTGTTTGCAAAGGTTATTACAAGGGGAAAGAGGGTTTTTCAGCAAAGTGGTTTAAAGGCATTAATATAAAACCTGATGGTTTGCCCGAACCGGGGGATTTTAAAGCCAGATATGTCGACGAAAAGAACCAGCTTATAAGGAAATTGAAGGACAATAAAATCACTATTGGCATCAAGTTAGAGGAGGGGGATCAAGCGAAAATGGAGGAAAATCAGTTGGGTTTTGAGGAGCCCACCGCGGATAATCTTAAGAATCTGCAGAAAAAGTTCTGGATTCACGAGATGATTATCAACACCATGATTGAATCGGAGATTTTGCATTGCGAGAAGATATCTTTCGGCGTTTTTGCATCATCGCCGGCCGGTTCGGGTAAAGGTGTTCAGCCGCCTCAACTCCAGAAGATACCCGGAGATATGGGTTTTATAATACCGTTTGAGGTGATGGTTAATGTGCACAATAAGAATGCGCCCATTTTTATACAGAATATACTTAATAAATCAAAAAACAGTTTTCTGATATTGTTAAGGAAAATTGACATAAGCCGCGTTACCGAAGAGCTGGCCAATTACCCGGAAATAAAAATTATGGAAAAGGCGATTCCTCTATCGGAAAAAGACACTTATAAGCCGCCGGTTTCCAAAACACCGCCGGTAAAAATGGTCATACAGGGTGAAATTTTGGATTTTGATATAAAATAACATGAAGCAGATAATTAAGTTTGTTAAGGATTATCCCGAGCGGATAGCGTTAGGCATTTGTGTTCTGGTCGCTTTTGTTGTGTTGATCGGTTTTTTGAGGCCTTCTGAAGACACGGCTATCATAGAAGCTAATAAGAAAACTGCGGAGCTAAAAAAACTAATCAGTACTAAAGAGCCACCGCCGATATCTGATGTTAAATATTCCATCAACTTGAAAAATAATTGGGAAGGTGTTATTCCTGCTCAGGAAGTTAACAGCTGGTTGATGTATCGCCAACCGATTTATGAGGTTGAATTTTCTAAGGATGTTACAGCCCCTGGTAAAAATCCGGTAAATCTGCCTCCGGTTTTTGAGAGTGTTACCGCGACAGCGCCGGATACGGTCAGGTTGGCATGGCTTAGGAATGAAAAGACGAACGTAGAGGTTAAAACTTACCGCATATACCGAAAAGCCGATGATGAAAAGAATTTTATAATGGTTAAAGAGGTGTTTACCGATGTAATCAGTCCAACCGGAGCGGCTTACATTGAGTTTGACCGAACCGTTTCCGCAACTATGGGATATTCGTATTATATAACAGCTTATACCGAGGATAAAGCTATTAAGAATGTTGAGAGTACGCCTAGTCAGCAGATGAAAATTAACACGCCCAATGATTTTGATATAGAATGGAAATGGTCTGACGGAACCAGCGTGCTGGTTAAAATCAAAAAATACGTTAACGGGAGGTTTGAAATCCAAAACAGCAGTTATAATAGAGGTGATACTGTAGGCAAGGGTGTTTTTCTCACTTATTTTGTTATAGAAGATATACAACAGGATAAAGTAAAAGTGACGAAATCTGGCATTGTAGTAGAGAAGACAAGATATAAAATATGGTATCGCAATGCAAAAACTGGAGAAAAATCTTTCGGTTTCACAGAACCTATAGATTAAACGGAGGATAATATGATGCAAGCAAGAGTTTTGAAAGTTATTGGGTTAGGTTTATTCGTTTTGATTTACATGACAGGTTGTGGAGGGAAATCCGCTACCGCAAGAAGCGTAAGGCCAAAGCCAGCCGGGGCAGAAGCGGGGGCTGCATCCCGAGAGGCTTTTCCGGATTCTACAACTGCCAACAAGCCTGTTCCTTCCGAGGAGGATCTGGATTACAGTCTCAAGAAACTTGAGGATGAGAAGTATAAGGACTTGGGAGATAAAGGCAAAATGGCAGAAATGTTCTATGAAAGAGGCCAGAAATTTTATCAGGAATTGAAATTCGCCGAAGCCAACGAAGCTCTGTCAAGAGCGCTGGAAATTAACCCCGAACACGAGAAAGCTAAGGCGTTGCTTGAGGATGTCCGGTTTGCCAGAGGTGATTACACTCACGGGGAAATGGGGTCGACTTCCCGCAGGCTTTTTTCGGAAATCTTGGCTAAAACTCAGCAGGCCCGGTTGGAGGTGGAGAATCGTTTGAATAAGGGGATTAAGGCCTTTGAACAGGAAAATTACCCTCAAGCCGAGGGCGAGTTTAAATGGGTGATAGAAACCATCAAATGGTTCCCTTACAAGGCCGAACTGTCAAGTTATCAGCAGCAGGCCGATGATTATTTGAAAAAGACGGTTGAAAGAAAAACAAGAAAAGAACAGGAGATAGCGCGCCGGCAGGAAGAAGCGGCCAGATTACTTGCCGAAAATGAAGAAAGGCGGCGCAAAGAAGAATTTATAAAGACGGTTGATATGCTATTCAGGAAAGCTCAAGCTGAATTCGAAAAGGAGCAGTATGAAGATGCAGCCCGTCTTTGCAGTAAAATATTGGAAAAAGATCCGGCCAACGCTACTGCCGAAAAATTGAAGACTATCGCTCTTTCAGCCAAGCGCGCTAAAGACAGAAGCCGGACTACCGAAACACTAGGCGAAGAGTGGAAGAAAATATTTGAAAGTTATGATAATAAAACGATACCCGAAACTTCTGTTATAACATTTCCGGGCAAGGAAACATGGGAGAAAATAGACCATAGGGGACCTAAAAAAATATTCAAGGAGAAAATAGTCTCTGAGCTTGATAAACAATCAGCATCTCTTTTGGAAAGGAAAATCACCTTCCCATTCAAAGAACCAACGCCGCTTGAAGATATAATTCAATTTATCCGACAGACTATCAGTGGCATTAATATCCTGATTGACACGACAGTTATAACCGATCCGAAAGAGACCTTCCAGTATAATGTGGTGGGTATACCTCTGGGATGGGCGCTCAAAGACATGCTTTCCCTGAAAAAATGGGGTTATTTTATAAGGGATGGGGTGGTTATTATAACTTCAGAGGAGAAGGTATTGGAACAACAGCTGGAGACGCGGTGGTATGATATCCTTGATCTGACCGTGCCGATCGTGGATTTCCCTGCTCCGGAAATCAGCCTTGTTCCGCTCCCGGCGGAAGAAGGTGCCAGTGACTCTGTTCAGATTCCTAAAATAAAAGGCGATGAGTTGATGAAGCTAATCCAGGACACCACCGCCAAAAATGAAGGCAGTTGGGAAGCTCCCCGGAGCATTATATTCCAAGAGACTACGGGTGTTCTCGTAGTTAATCACATTCCAGCGGTACATGCACAGATAGAAAATCTGCTTAGAGAGATACGTGCCGAGACGGATATTGTTGTTACTATTGAGGCTCGTTTTGTTACGGTTCAGCAGCATTTTCTGGAAGATATCGGGATTAACTTTTCCGACCTGAATGGCGTTCCGGCTCTGCCGGCCGCGTTTTCACTGGCGCCTCCGGATGCGCCGGGATTTTCAAGCTTAGGCTCTGGCATTTACGGCCGATACCAGGGAGGGCGGAACGAATTGCGCGCCAGAATAGAGAATTCTTTATCTAGTTCAGATCCATATGCCAAATTTATATCTGAAGGAGAGCCTTCTCCGACCGGTGGTTCACTACTGGCATATACCATGTTGGATCAGACTTCATTCAGATTATTGCTCCGGGCTATCCAGAAAAATGAGCGCGCCACGATCATTAATGCGCCGTTATTGACTGTTGCCAACGGGCAAAGAGCTCATATACAAATGAGCGATCAATTTACTTACGTAAAAGATTTTGATATTGTTCTTGTCAATGCCAGTTCATCACAGGTAATGCCCGATCCGATAGTCGGCACTGCCGCTCAAGGTACGATATTGGATGTTAGGCCTATTGTTAGCGCCGACTTAAAGTATATTTCAATGGAATTGCGGCCTTCCTCGTCTAGTTTTATAGATCAGTTGCCGAACGTCAGGACATTGCGGATGAGTCTTTTAACCCTTCCGCCGTCCGCGGCTTTTATTATACCTACGGTAGATGTGGAATTACCGGAATTGTTTCTGCAGCGTGCCCGTGGAAATGCGATAATCCCAGACGGTGGAACGTTGCTGATGGCTTGTTATGCAACCGGCCGCAATGTTGACATGAATTCCAATGTGCCGATTCTTTCCAGGCTGCCTTTCCTGGGATTCCTGTTCAGACAAAAATCTATTGCCTATGCAAAACATGTCCTTCTTATTTTGGTTAAAGGCAAAATCTCTATAATGAATGAGGAAGAAAAGAGAATATGAGAAATTTAATTGATTTTAGACGTGTTTTCCAAGCCGCTATTTTTTTAGGGATGATTTTTGTTGCGGCTGGTAATGTTCAGGCAAAAGACGGCGAGTTTAGCCAGGAAGATTTAGACTACGCCGAAAAATTGGCCGGGCAAATGCATTTTGATTTTGCTGAGGAAATCTGCAATGAAAACATGAAAGCGGCCCAGACCAAAGAAACAAAAGCCAAGGCGCAGCTTTCACTGGCGCGCATAAAAAGGATGCAGGCTCAGAAAGTCGTAGATCCCGAAATACGCAAGCAGTTGACCGAGGAGTCCGCCGGCATATTGGATGATTTGATAAAAAACAACCCGGACCATCCTAATATATCCGATTTTAAATTCGAGACGGCAGAAATCCGCATCGAGCAGGGAATGTGGTTCTCCCAAAAGCTTAAAAACGAAACTAACCCGGAAGTCCGGAAGAAACTTAAACAAGATATAGATAACACCTTCGGTATCGCCACTAAATATTTGAAGGATATGCTTGATGAGTATTATAAGAAATTAAATGATGAGCAGGATTCGGCTAAACGAGCAAAAATAAACGACACTATTGGTAATGCCTTATACCTTTATGGAACAACTTATTATTATTATGGCACGTCTTACGACAAGGGCGAAGATAAGTTCAAAACTTTGTTGCAGGAAGCGGTAAAACAGTTACGTCAATTCGCTGTTGAATACAGTGATCTTTTTACGTCTTATGAAGCGGCTGATTATTGTGGTTTGTGCTATATGGAATTGGGTAATTATAGTTCGGCTAAAAGCTTCTTTGAAAGCGCTTCCTATAAATGGAAGAAAATTATCGATGAGATGGAAGATGAAGAAGAGCAAGCCAGGGCTTTAGAAGCCACCAAACAGACTATCCAGAAGGCCATGGCCCATTTTGCCCAGGCCGCAAATGCCAATGGAGAATATAATCTGGCGGTTCAAGCCGTGGACGATGTTACAAAGTGGTTCCCCAAGGATGATTCTTATGAAATGCAACTTGCCCAGTTGCAAAAAGCCTGGGCATTTTACAAAACCGGCAACGGCGCCGCCTTTGAAATAATCAAAAAAATCGCTGATAGCATTGGACCGGCCGCGCGTGATGCCAAGAATATGATTGATGCCATAATCCAAATGCCGGGCGGAAACGTTTCTCCGGAAATGCTTATGGTCAGCGTCAGGAGTCTTTTCGGTAAGAGCAGGTATTATGAGGCGATAAAGAGCGCTCAGATATTGATGAATAAGCTGAAGGATGCGTCCGAAGATGACCGGGTTAAATACTTTCCTGAAGCATTATTTTATGTGGGCGAGTCATTTAAATGGCAGACGCCGGCCAGGTATTACGAAGCCATAATCGCTTATGAGGCTATTTACCTCAATTCTAAATTTAAAAATGTAAAAAGCGGCGAAACATTTTACGGTGCTATGGCTACTAAGGCGGCGGCGGATTGCTATTTCCTGATGGGAGTTAAAGGAGGCGACCAGGCGGATAAGCAGAAAAAAAGCGAGCTGGTGGAAATGCTGATTAAGTCATGGCCGGAAACTTCCGAAGCTAAGGAAAGCCAGTGGAATTATGCCAAAGAACTGGAAATGGAAGAAAAGTTTATTGAAGCCGGTGACGGATATGCAAATGTCCCGTCATCTTCCAAGTACTACATTGATGCGAAGTTCCGTTGCGGTTATATGTATTATCTTCAGGCAACCAAGAAGAATTATAAAGCTTACCTTGTGGAAGCGGATGCTAATAATAAGGCTGCTCTTAAAGAAGAAACCGCTAAGTATTTCGCCTTAGCAGAAAAGAAATTCAAGGAGTTTCTGAAGTTTTCGGACGAAAACAGGGATTCGCCCACATATTCGGATGAAGACAAGAAAAAAATACGTAAGAACGAGCTTTACAGCCGGACATTCCTCGGTCGTATGTTCATTCACGAGTTTATCGAAAGAAGCAATGATGCTTTCGAGATTATGAACGATCTGGAGAAAAGATATAAAGACCCGGAAGACATCGCGACTATTCTGCAAGTCAGGATAGAGTCTTTGGCTAAAATGGGTAAGATGGATGATGCCGAAAGCTTGCTGAGTGATTTCTTGCGCTCGAGTAAAAATGCCCAGGATGCGGCTACTCCGATATACCAATTAATGGCTGAGTTATATGAGGCCAAGGCGGAAAAAATAATCCCGCCGCTGGCTGCGCAGGAACGTGATAAATATCTTGTTCAGATAAATGACCTGAAAAAACAGAATAAAGAGCAATATGACGAGTTTTACAAGGCGCTTACCAAAAGCAGTGAATACTATGATAAATGGATTAGTAAAACGGAAAAAGCATCGGCGAATGACGCTATTGCCGTAGCCGATAAGTTGTACCAGTCGTCGGAAAAACTAGAGAAGACTGAGCTCTACACCAAGGCGGCGCGTATTTATGATAAGGTTCTCGGCGGGGAATACGGCGATACTACCCAGACGCCCGAGTCTATAAAATTAAAACTGGCCCGATGCTATACCAGGACCCGGGATTGGAAAAAAGCACTGCCTCTGCTTGAAGAACTCGACAAGAAAGAAACAATTACAATAAAAAAAGAGCTGGCCGCGACGTATACGGAAATGGGTAATGACACCAAAGAAGCTCGTTACTGGAATAACGCCAAGAGGGTTTTAAGCTGGATTACGGTCAGGGTACCCAAGCACGAGGAAGAATGGTGGAATGCCCGTTACCAGATGGTGGTTATTGATGTTACCGCCGGATTATTTAAAGAGGCCAATGATACCATAGCCAGCCTTAGAGCCACTGTAAATAAGGATTTAGACGATGATAAATGGGGTTATAAAACCAAATTTCTTGCGCTGGAGAAAAAAATCAAAGAGGTAATGCCCGGCGGTGGTAAATAGCCGGTTTTATACTTAAAAATACTTGACAAAACGGATGTTTTAAATTAATAAAAGGACGTAATATGAAAAAAGCTTGCTTTATAATCCTTCTGTCGGTGGCATTTGTAATACTGGCCGTATCTTTCGGAACCAAAGCCTATTCCGATACCGTTAAATGGTCGCCGGACGGCGGAAAAACATATAAGGAGGAGACCGGTGATGTTTTAAACGAGACCTACGATGAAATCGAGATGAAAAGCGGCGCCGGTACCAAGAAAATCAAGCAAAAGGATGTTCAGTCCACCACCTATGCAAAACAGCCTCCCCAGATGGATGAGGCGTTACGGGCCATGCAGCAGGGCGATTATAATAAAGCCATGGAGATATACCGTAAGCTTCTGAGCGATCCGGGTATGCGCAGTATTTTTAAACAGCAAATTGCATACAGCATAGCACTATGCCTTCAGCAATCCCAGAAATTTGATGATGCAATCCAGGAGTATGATAAGTTGCTTAAGGATGTCCCTCAGACAAAATATTACAGGGAGATTTGCATTAATAAGGCCAAATGCGCGTTGGGCAAGGGCGATTCGAAGGCTGCCATAGAAATGCTTGATAAGGCCAGGCTGGATGTCGTTAAGTTTGACGAGAAATTCGCTTTTGAGATGGATTTGCTGAAAGGCCGCATAGAGATAGATGACAAAAAGTTTTCAGCTGCCAAGGCCACTTTTAGCAAGGTTGCCGGAGGAGCGGGCAGTAAGTACCCCAGCGCGGCTGATAAAGCTAATGTTGGCTTGGGTCAATGCCTAGTGATTGAGGGCGATTATGACACCGCCGAGAAGGCATTCGTCAAGGTTATCGAAAATTCCAAAGACACCATCGCCTTGGCCGGTGCTTACAACGGGCGAGGTGATTGTTATTTTAATAAAGCCAAGAAAAGTAAAGACCGGGAGTTGTATAAAAAAGCCATAAGGGATAATTACCTCAAGGCTAAGGTGATGTATCCGGCTCCGGAAGGGGAAGCGACTTACGAATATGAAAAGAGCCTATATTTTTCCGGGTACTGCTATGAAATACTCAGTCAGTATCCGCCGCCGGAAAAAAAACAGGTTTATACCGAACAGGCCAAAGCCCTTTATAATGAATTGATCAAGTATTTTCCCAATTCAACATTCAGGAAGGACGCGGAAGAAAGACTTAAGGGGATAAAGGCATCGTAAAATTTAAATATTAATATAGTAATAAGTTAATAGAAAGCGAGAAGCGTATGACAAAGACACGGATGATTACTGGTGTTATTGCCAAGGTGACCCTGGCCCTGTTTCTTGTGACCTTATCGGGCGGGATAATATATGCCGAGCCGCCTGCTGTTCCGGAAACAACCATGATTGACCTGATAAAGGCCGGTAGCTGGGTCGGGCATTTCATTATTGTGGTCAGCATGGTAGGCCTGGGCTTGGGTATTGAGCATATCATCAATATACGTAAGATAAAGCTCTGCCCGCCGGAAATCGTAGCCGAGCTTGAATCGTTGGTGGATAACGCCCAGTATGAGGATGCTATAGCCCTGTGCAACGCCAATCCCAACTTTTTCTGCAATATCATTGGCGCTTCTTTGGCAAAGATTAATGAGGGCTATGACGCCATGACTGCGGCCATGGGCGAGGCCGGTGAAGAAGAGGCCGCCAAGATGAACCAGAAAATCAGCTATATGTCCCTGGTCGGCAATATCGCGCCCATGCTCGGGTTGACCGGAACGGTGACCGGCATGATCGCGGCGTTCGGTATTATTAAAGCGACGGCTTCGCCGTCGCCGGCCATGTTAGCCAAAGGCGTCGAAGAAGCCCTGGTCACCACCGCCGAAGGGTTGTTCGTTTCCATGCCGGCGCTGACCGCGTACTTCTACTATAAAAACAAGGTAACCATGTATGTCCTTGAAATCGGCGCGCTTTGTGGTGAGTTCTTGGAGAAATTCAAGGATATCCAGCCGGCCGAGCAGCAATAAGGAACTATGAAGATTAAAAGAGTTTCAATGACCGAAAACGTGGGGTTTAACATGACCCCGATGATTGATATCGTGTTTCAGCTGATTGTCTTTCTGATGTTGGCTACCGATATCGCCCAGTCCGATATGGCTGTTGTCTATCTGCCGATGTCATCGGCCTGTGCCGAAGATAAAGAGCCTGATCCGGACCGGCTTATGGTGAATGTATCGCATATTCAGGCGAATGGATATGCCGATGAGTGTCCCGACTGGAAGTTTGAAAACGGAGAAATTAAAAAGCTTTGCCTTAACCCGGACCACTGGAGGCTTATGGTTAAGGGGAAGACGTATGATAAGAAAGAGCTTGAGGCTGTTTTGACAAAAGCCGCGGCTCTAGACCAGCCCGGCGGTCCGAAAACGGCTTCCAACCGTCCGGTAATGATCAGGGCCGACGCCGGCGCCCCGTTTGAATATATCGCCAAGATACTGGAAGCGGCCGGCCGGTCGTTTATCTGGAAAATCGAAATAGGCGCTACCAAGCCGCCCGGTTCTGAGGATTAGGAGATTAATATGGCCAAACCTAAAATAAGGGGCGATACCAGCGAAGCCTCGATGGAAATCAACATGACGCCCATGATTGATGTCATATTCCAGTTGATCATCTTTTTTATGTGTTCCATCCACTTTAAATCATTGGAAGGCAAGCTTTATTCGTATTTGCCCAAGGATAAAGGGATGGCCGAGACAACGGTGACCGATCCGGAACTTGATGAGGTTAGGATTCTGTTGATTTATGATAAGAACAAACTGCCGTTGCAGACTATGATTAAGATAGGTCTGCGTGAGATAAAAGACTGGAACGCCCTGTCTGATGAACTCAAAACCATATATACGCAGCAGAAAAGCTCCGGTGCCAAAATACCGCCGTACAAGATAGACTCGGACTTCAAAGTGCCGGTTCAGGCGGTGATTAATGCGCTTAACACCTGCAAGAAGGTCGGCATAGCTACCGTAGAATTCGCCGCTAAATCTACGGACAAGACTAAATAAACAATATAATCCCGGCATGATGGATAAATCTATAGGAGTTTTATGAAGGCAAAAATTCTGTTAAAGTACTTGAGTTATTCATTGATGTTTTTACTGGCCGCGGTCTTTTTTGCGGGTTGTGGCGGGGGCGGAGGAACGGCCAAGGCCGTCAAAGGCGTGGTAAAAACCAAAGACCGCATGCCTCCGGCCAACCAGTTAAAAGGCACGACCATTGTCATCCAGAATACCGCATCGCCCGAAACGCCGGCCGGTAGCGAAGTTAAGCTGGCGGAACTGGCTCTGGCAACTAACCAGCTGGAGATTTTCTGGGAGGGCTTGCAAATTGAACGGACCGGGTCGGCCAGCGATGACGATGTGGTATCCGTTAAGGTTTATCTGGACGACGGCAATGAGGCCTATGACCCTGAAAAGGATATTCTCGTTGGTTCGGGGCAGTTTAAGGATAGCAAGGCTAATATAACCATCCCCCATCACGCATTGGGCGGCACGACACAGTTGTGCTACATTATTGCCGCGGTGAATAAGGCGGCCATAGAGGGGCTGTCCTTGGGGATAAGTATAAAGGAAGACAAGGATTTTAATACGACGGATATTCTCGGTGTTACCGTACCCGGTGGCCTGCCCTTTGCGGCCGGACCGACGGTTATCACCAAATCCGAAAAAACAATTGCGGTACGGCCATCGGATGTGGCGCCGGTCGCCACTGAAGAGTCGACTGACGTTACCGAGGTGAAAGACCCTCTTACGGAATACCTTAAAGAGCAGGAACGGAGTAAAACAATCAGGATACAGGAAAATGAATTCATCGCCCAGAAATATTATGATAACGCTCTTAAGTTATACCAGCAATTTAACTATAATCAGGCTTTGGAATATCTTGAGAAAGCCTTGAAGCTGAATCCGCGCCACAAAGAAGCCGAAAAACTCCGAAATGAGATACAGATGATTCTGGGTTCCCGTTCCGAGGAAATCAAGGTGGTGAAAGACTTTCTGGAAAACCAGCTGACCGTAAAAATACAGGAAACAGAAATCGAGGTGAGAAATCATTTTCTTAAGGGGGAGAAGTTTTTCGCGGACAAGGATTACCGGAGCGCTATAACCGAGTTCGAAAAGGTTTCGGAACAGGTAAAATGGATTCCTTACGAAACTCCCCTGAAAGAATACCAGAAAAAAGCCGACGAGATGCTTAAAAACTCGCGGGAGTTGCTTACCAAGCAAGACGAGGATTTTGCCCGCCAGCAGCGCGCCGCCGCCGCCAAACTGGCCGAAGAAGAAGAATCACGCCGGCGCAAGGAGTTTACCGAAAAAGTAAGAATACTTTTTAATGAAGCTATCATCAGCTATGAACGTAAGCAATACGAACAAACCGAACAGTTGGCCAACAAGATACTGAAAATAGTGCCGTATTTCCGCGCCGCCGAAGAGTTAAGGAAAGAATCTATCCGGGCCCGCCATTATAAAGTTTCCTCCGATTATTTGACCCGCCGTTCCGAACAGCTTAAGAACCTGGCGGACAGCCAGGCCGAGACGGTAATTCCTTATTCTGATGACAAGATAGTCCGTTACGATCCCGAGGTCTGGGAAGTTGCCTCGCACCGCAAGCAATCAGCGATTGTAGAGTCTAAGGGCACGGAAGACCCTGACATCGTTGAAATCCAGCGGAAAATAAAGACTATAAAACATAATTTCATTATGGATGGGCAGATTAACCTTTATGAAATAACTGATTATCTTCAGCAGCAGTATAAAATACCTATTCAGTACGATCCGGCGGTCAGGAATGAAGGTATACCCGAAGAGAAAAAACAGCTGACTCTTACGGGGTTGCCGTTAGAAGCCGGTTTGCGTAACCTGCTGGAACTGTACAACCTGACATTTATATTCAAGAATAAAAGCCTTTGGATTCTTAAATCAGGGGCTTCCACCGAAGAATTGGAATGGCGCGCTTATAATGTGGACGACCTGGTCCGGGTGGTTCCGGAATTCGCCGGACCCAGCCTTGAATTCGAACAGGCCGCCGGCGCGGGCGGCTGGACTATGCCGACCATCGAAACAACGCCCAGTAAAGCTTTCCCCATAGAAGACCTGATAAAACTGGTTAAGGAGAATACGGGTAGAAACTCCAGAGGGCAAAACACCTGGGAAGGCGACGCGGCTGTGTCCGGCGCGGCTATCCAGAGGATGGGTGAAACCAACCGCATTATGGCCGTTCATATCAAGTCCGTTCAGGACGAGGTCCTTGAATTTCTTAAAACCCTGCGCTATTTCCGGGGCGGCATGGTTGCGATAGAAACTATATTTTTAGCTACCACAAATGATTACCTGGAAAGCGTTGGGGTTGAACTCAGGGACCTGGAACCGGCGGCCGATTCAAATATTCCCGAAGCCGGACTGCCGGCTAACCTGCCGCCGGCGCCTTACGGCGCGGGCGTTTTTAGGGGCGGGCCGACCAGGTCGCGCGATATCAGGTTCAGAACCGCCTATTCTTTCCGGAATGCGGCCGGCGTGACCGAGACCCCCATCGGCGGGCGGCTTAATGCCCGGGGCGGGTTGGGATTGCAGTGGTCCGTATTTGACAGCCCCAGGATAAATGTACTTCTACAGATGCTGGAAAAAACCGGTAAGGGCAATGTGCTCGACGCCCCTAAAATAGTGGCCCTGAACGGGCAAAGGGTTAACGTCAGTTATGTCAGGCAAAGGTCTTATATCAAGGATTTGGAAGTCCTGGGCGGCATGGCCGGTTACGATCCGACCATGGCCACATTTACCACCGGGATAATTCTTGATGTCAAGCCGGTAATGAGTTATGACCGTAAATTCATAACCATTCACGCGTTCCCGTCATTGATGCAGTTGCAACAGCTGCGTAATTATGATATCCGACCGACTTTCGCGCCCAATACCTCGTATATCGGGTTCGGCGATACGTTTGTCCAACTGCCTTGGCTGTCTTTACAGCGTTGCCGCACCTCGGCCGTGGTCCCGGACAAGGGCGCTCTTCTTCTGGGCGGTATGAAACGGATAACCGACCGCTCGCTCAGCGCTTCTACTCCGGTCTTCGAAAAAATACCGGTTCTGGGTTCGCTATTCAGGCGTAAAGTCAAGAGTGATGAAAAAGAAAACATCCTCATCATCATCAAAGCCGAAATTATCGAACTGTCGGAGCTGGAAAAAGAGCTCGAATAAATGACACGCCCAACAGGACTCAAGGCCGTATTTTTCGACATTGACGACACGTTATATTCTACCACCGACTTCGCCCGCCGGGCCCGCCACAATGCGCTTAAAGCGATGATTCGGCTCGGGCTGGACCTGCCGCTGAGCGTGCTGATCCGGGAATTTGACGAGGTTATTTCCGAGTTTTTATCTAACTACGAGCGCCATTTTGACAAGCTGTTATTGCGGATTCCCGGCCGGTATTATAAATCGGTCAACCCGGCCATCCTGGTGGCCGGCGCGGTGATTGCTTATCATCAGACCAAGTACCGCGAGCTTAAGCCTTACCCGGATGTGGTTAAAGCCTTGACCAAGTTGTCCAAAACCGATATCATACGCGGCGTGATAACCGCCGGGCTGGCGGTCAAGCAGTCAGAAAAGCTTATCCGACTGGGGCTTTACCGGTATCTTACCCCCGGCGCGATTTTTATTTCGGAACAGATCGGCATCGGCAAACCGAATATAAAACTCTACCAGCGCGCTTGTGATGAGGCCGGCGTCCGACCGGAACAGGCGCTCTACGTGGGAGACCACCCCTTTAACGATATCGACCCGGCCAATAAAATCGGCATGATTACCGTGCTTAACCGGCGCAATAACAAGCTCCTTTCCGTCAAAGGCCGAACCAGCCCGGATTACCGGATAAATGACTTCCGGCAGCTGCTCAAAATAATTAAACGCTATAAACAAAATGCTTGCGCTCAGAACCGAAGGTCTAAGCCGCCGTTTTAGCAAACTCACCGCCGTAACCGGTCTTTCGTTGGAGGTCCAGCCGGGCGATATCTACGGGTTCCTGGGCTTGAACGGCGCCGGAAAAACTACCAGCATCAGGATGCTGCTCAACCTTATCCGGCCGGACAGCGGGGCCATATATTTTTATGATAAGGAGCTGCGTTCCAACTATATCGAAATAATGTCCGGCGTCGGCGGCATGGTCGATATCCCGGCGTTCTATGCCCACCTTTCCGGCTGGGATAACCTGAAATTGATGTCGCAACTGCGGAACGGTTATACCCAAAGCGTTATCACCGAAGCTTTGGCCAGTGTCGGGCTTCTGGAACGCGGACGCGACAAGGTCCGCACCTACTCCCAGGGCATGAGACAGCGTTTAGGCATAGCCAACGCCTTGCTGCCGGTGTTCATTAAGCAAACCGGTTCGACCATCGCGCCGGTGATTATCCTGGACGAACCGACCAACGGGCTCGACCCCAAAGGGATTATCGATATCCGCCGGATGATTAAGCGCCTTAATCTTGATCATAAGGCGACTTTTATTATTTCCACCCATATGCTGGCTGAAGTGGAAAAACTCTGCAACCGGGTCGGCATTATTCAGGAAGGCCGGCTTATCGCCCAGGGCACTTTGGCTGAAGTTCTTAAAGATAAGACAAGCCTGGAAGAATATTTCGTATGATACTAAGAATATGGCGCCTGATTAAGATAGAGTTGTTCAAGCTCAGCCGGCAGAGGTTCACCTATATAGCCGTTTTTATAATAATCCTGACCGTGCTGGGCACTATCTTCCTGACAAAATCTGAAACCGCTGTTAACAGCTTTACCCTGCTCAGCCGGGCGCTGTTAAACGGACTCAGAATCGCCGCCCTTTTTATCCTCATAATCGGATGCCTGTCTATAGCGTCGGAAACAACCTCGGGCACCATCAAGACCATACTGATAAGCCCGATCCGCCGGAGCGAGCTTTTCCTGGCCAAGGCCGTAACTCTTATAATCACGGCTGTGCTGATTACTCTTTTGATAGAACTGGTATCCTATACTGCCGTCTGGCTGGGTTTTGGGTTTTTCGATATCACCGACCCGACTATCAAGGATTACATCCACCTTCAGAAATCCGAGATGCTCCGCTACACTCTTTACACTTTTATCATGGTGTTTTTGCCGGTTGTCAGCATCGCATTTTTCGGGTTGTTTATTTCGTCGCTGGTGGAAAACGCCGGCATCGCCGTGGCCGTGGGAATACTTTTTTATCTTTTTATCGATTACTTTATCATCGGGTTGTTGCCGCAGTTTGCTCCTTATATTTTCAGTTATTACCTTGATTATTTTCCCAAGACCCTGGCCGACCTGTCCGAAGGAATACTCGGGCAGATGTGGAAATTCACCGGCATTGATTACATCCTCGGCATCAAGCCGCAGGGCGATGAGATTGTTGATTACCTTAGCCTGGTAAAAACCCGTATTGTGCCGCTCGGATATGTTATTATATTTATCGTTGTCGGGCTTATGGCTGTCCGCAAGAAGGACATTATTTAGCAGGTCGGCAGTGTTCGGCTAAAACCCGACGATTACTTTAAATTCAACCCATGAAAGATAAGATTTTCGCTCAGATATCCCGTAACCAAAATTGGTCCGTCAACCTGCTTAAGGAAGCCTTATCCATTCCGAGCATCTCGGCCCAGAACAAAGGCCTTAAGGAATCAGCTACACTGATGATTAAAATATTCCGGAAGCACGGGTTCAGCGTTATTTCCGAGACCATCAAAGGCAATCAGGTGGTTCTGGCCGGGCGCGATGTTGACCCCAAATTGCCGACCATACTTTTTTACAACCATTACGACGTCCAGCCGCCCGAGCCGTTGGAAGAATGGCTCAGCCCGCCTTTCAAGCCGGTAATCAGGCAGGGCAGGATATTTGCCCGCGGCGCGGCTGATAACAAGGGCAACTTGATGGCCCGGCTGGCCGCCGTCAAGGCCTTTGACGACGCCGGTATTCCGCTTCCGGTCAACGTCCGTTTCCTGGTCGACGGCAGGGAAGAGGTGGGCAGCCCGGGATTAGATGAATTCATAAAGAAACACCATAAAGATATCCGGGCCGATATCTGTATCTGGGAGTTCGGCTACCGGACCGCATCCGGAACGCCGGTTCTGTCGTTGGGCTGTAAGGGTATACTCTACATTGAACTGGTCGCCCGCGGTTCAAACAGGGACCTGCACTCGTCCAAAGGCATTGTCGTGCCCAACCCGGGCTGGCAGCTGGTCTGGGCTTTGAACAGCATGAAAGACCAGTCCGAGCGGATACTGATTAAGGGATTCTACGACAAGGTTAACTTCCGTCCGGCCAGCCCGTCGGCGTTTCAGGGCATGAAGATTTACCGGATTGATTCTACGCCCAAACAACTGGGTATCAGCCGGTTCGTGCTTGGGCTCAAGGGTGATAACCTGCTTAAGCGCTATTACTACCAGCCTTGCCTCAATATCAACGGCCTGAGCGGCGGTTATGAAGGCCGGGGGCACAAGACTGTCCTGCCCAGGCAGGCGCTGGTCAAAGCCGACTTCCGCCTGGTGCCTGACCAGGACCCGGCTGATATCATCAGGAAGGTTCGGGCTCATCTGAACCGCCGGGGATTCGGTAATATCGAGATAACATCATTCCACGGCTACAAGCCGGCATTGACGCCGCCGTCCCATCCGCGCTTCCGCCAGCTCATCGGCATTATGAAGGCCGCGTCTAAATCGGTTTACGCCAAGCCGTTCGAGGTTGAACCGATATCGCCCGCCTCCGGGCCGATGTATCTCTTCCGCGGCCGTTTGCTCAATGATATGCCTTGCTTTGCTTTGGGTATCGGGCATCCCGGCTCTAATATCCACGCGCCCAACGAGAATATTTACCTGAACGAATATCTCAAGGGCACGCGGTTCATTGCCGCTTTGATGATGGAATTAGGCAGGAAATTTTGATTTGTCCCCGGGTATAATCCTGAGCCAGCCCATATAAAACCAGCCCAGAAACGCGCTGATTAAGTGCAATCCGTGGTTAAGCCAGATGTTTTCTCCGGGCAGCAATCCGGCCATGCGCAGGCCTATCAGGTGCGATGATTTCTCTATCTCCATTATCGTGAACATACCCAACAGCCCGAACACGTAAAATAACCGGTAGAAAATGCTGCGCCATTTATGGTCGGCCTGGCGCAGGTCGGTTGATAGGAACCTGTGCGCCAGGTACAAGCCGGCAATGGCGCAAGGCACGGCCAGGACCTTGAAATACTGGACGTTCAAATCCCCGGCTAATGTCCCGTCAGTTGGCGCCCGGACCAGGTATCTCAAAATTGTTCCGTCCAGAGCCTTGAACCAGTCGGTCGAGGCATCGGTGAACATATCGCTGATAAAGCGGCCCATTCCGATAATGGCCAGGCAGGCCGCGGAGATGATTCCGAACAGATGAAATGGTTGGCCGGTCTTCATAGGGCAAATCAGCCGGGCAGTCCTTTATCCGCCGCTTACCCAGCGGGAGATATCGTTATAAGACGCGAATATGACCAGCGACAGCAACAGGAATAACCCGACGTATTGGGAAATCGCCTGAGTCGTCACGCTTACCGGCTTGCCTTTTAGCTTTTCTATTATCATAAAAAGAATCCCGCCGCCGTCCAGTATCGGCACCGGCAGCAGGTTTAGTATCCCCAGGTTGATGCTGAACAGGGCCAGCAGCCAGATGAATTTGCTGATGCCTTCCTGGAGCATATACCACGATGCCTGGAATATGCCGATCGGGCCGGCCATGCCTTTCATCGATTCCTCGCGGCTGAATAGTTTCCAGATAAGCTCGACGGTGAGCGATACCAAATCTATGGCTTCGTTAAACCCCACGGCAACAGCCGTGAAAAACGGATATTGCTCCCGCGAGGTGGCGGCTTTTAGTTCGATGCCCATCGCGCCCTGGGTTTCAAATTGTTTGGCTGTGAGAGTGGATGTGAATAACGTTCCGTTCCGGTCAATGGTCAGGTCTATCGGCAGGCCTTTAGTCCGGTTGCTTAGTTCTGCCAGCAAAGCCAGGCCGGTTACAGTCAGAGCTTTGCTGTTATCGATAGTTACTGAAACAATCTTATCGCCCGACTGCAAGCCGGTTTTCTCAGCCGGTGAACCGGGCTTGACATCGCCTATTTCGTTGCTGTCAGCCAGGAAAAACATCATATATCCGTTGCCGGCTGTGTCCTTGGCCGGCAGCGCCGTCAGGGCCAGTTCGTTGTATTTGCCGTCCGGTTCGGCCCGGTGGACTTTTAGCAGCAATTCTTTTCCAGGATTGGCCTTGATTATTTCCATCAATCGGCCGGACGATTTAACCGGGTCTCCGTTTACAGACAATACCCGGTCTCCCGGTTTCAGACCGGCCTTGTGGGCCGGTGAACCCATCTTAACCGCGCCGATAATGGGCGGCGTTGATTCAGGCATGCCGGTATCGTAATATCCTTTATTAATAGTGTCGGGGGTTACGGTCAAATCAACCATTTCGTATTGGTCTTTTTGCCCGGTCGGCCGCCGGACCTTGATGGCCAGCGGCTTGCCCGGATTTTGGTAAACATGCTTATCTATCTCGCGGCCGGAAGACACCGCCTCGCCGTTAATGATTATTATCTCATCGTTCGGCTTGAGTCCGCTTTTATCCGCGCCGGAGCCAGGCATCACGCTCATAACTATATTATGGGCCGGCAGTATGCCCAATTTGGTCGAGCCCTGCGCCTTGACCGGCACAATCAGCTCCTGGCCGTTGCGCTGGACTTTGATATTGAGCAGCGTCCCGGCCTTGGCCCGGAGCACCTCGCGTCGGTACATATCGACATTATTTATGGGCATTTCCTTGTCGCCGTAGACCACCGCCGTAATCCGGTCGCCTTTCTGTATATCGCTTTCCCATTCGGTCGAATTGGGGATGATATAGCCGACCACCGGTACGGCGAAATTAAGCCCGATCATAAAGGCCAGCATGCAGGCCGGGAAGGCCAGCAGGAAGTTCATAATCGCGCCGGCCGCGAATACCTGGGCCCTGACCATCGGCGGCTTGGCCGCGAATTCGTAATCGGCCTTGGGTTTGTCAGCCTCGCCCAGGTTCTCGCCGGCCATCCGGACGTAGCCGCCCAGCGGCAACAGACCGATCCGGTAAAAGGTCTCGCCTTTCTGGAATCCCCATATCTTAGGGCCCATGCCCAGGGAAAACACCTCGACCCTGATTTTAGACCGCTTGGCCACGATGAAATGGCCCAGCTCGTGGACGAATATTAATATGCCCACGCCGACCAGCATTATGAGGACGGTGCTCAGGTTTGAAAATAGGCCGCCGAATAATTCTGTCATGGTTAATATGCTTTCATTTGGTTACGCGCCCAGTTGTCGCTTTGGACGATGTCACCTAAGGATGGTTCCCGTATGACTTTATGCCGGTCGAAAACCCGGGCGGTCAATTTAACTATATCGGTAAAGCCGATGCGTTTCTTGAGAAATAACCCGACGGCCTCCTCGTTGGCCGCGTTCAGGACCGCGCCGCTGGTGCCGCCCCGGCGGATTACTTCGTGCCCCAGTTCCAGCGCCTGCCGGAACATCGGCGCGCATCGGCCCGGCTCCTCAAAGGTCAACGCCCCGTAATTGATGTTAAGCCCCGGTCCTTGCCCGGCCGGGTTGTTGTCAGGTTTATCATTGCCCATGGCGTAGGCCAGCGCGCAGTGTATCGGTATCTTCATATCCGGACGGGAGATATGCGCCAGGGTTGTCCCGTCGGCCAGTTCTATCAGTCCGTGCACCAGCGACTGCGGATGGACCAGCACCCGGATGCTTTCGGACGGCAGGTTGAAAAGGTGGTGCGCTTCGATGATTTCCAGCGCCTTGTTCATCATGGTGGCCGAATCGATGGTAATCTTGGAACCCATCTGCCAGGTCGGATGCTTGAGCGCCTGGGCCGGCGTGACGTGCCTGAGCCGGTTTTCAGGATACTTATAGAACGGTCCGCCCGAGGCGGTCAGGATTATATGGCGCAGTCTTGGTCGGTTGACGAGCCGGCCGTTATCGAGTCTTATCGGGACGCAGGTTGCTGTATTGCCGGACGGCAGCCCGATAGGCCGGATTAACTGCCAGATGGCGCTGTGCTCGCTGTCAATAGGCAGGATAATCGCGCCGGTCTTGCGGGCCAGTTCCGTTACTATCCGTCCGGCCATGACCAGAGATTCCTTATTGGCCAGGGCCAGTGTTTTTCCGGCCGCCGCGGTCCACAGGCTGATGGGCAGTCCGACGCTGGCCCCGCTTACGGCCGATAAGACCACGTCGGCCTTCTTGTCGGTAACCATTTCGCGGACCCGGCCCAGCCCGCACAGGATTTTGGTGGCGCCTCGGTAATTATTCCTCAGCGCCAGCCAGGCGTCTTTGTCTATGAGCACGGCCTGTTTGGGATGGAATTCTTTTATCTGGTCCAGAATCAACCGCCAGTTGGAATGGGCTACCAGTCCGGTCACCCGGTATCCGCGGGCATTGCCGGAGAATGATGACTTGATTACTTTAAGGGTATTCCGGCCGATTGAGCCGGTTGAGCCGGCCACCACGATGTTCTTCATCAGGTTGTTTTTCCCTGCTGGGCAGGCGGATTAACCGGGCTGACTAAGGTTTCGTCCTGTGTTTCTTTGGGCTCCTTGTCGGGGTCCAGCCAGGCCTGGTAGACCTGGACCTCTTTTGCCTTGCCCTTGAGTTTGGCTGAGCCCAGGCTCTTGAACTTAAGCGGCAGTCCGGCCTTGACGATGCGGGTGTAGGTTTCTTCGCCGATGACCACCTCGTTGGACTGGCCATACTGGTTCAGGCGGCTGGCCACGTTGACCGTGTCGCCCAGGACCGTGTATTCAATGCGTTGCTTGGAGCCGACGTTGCCGGCCACGACGATGCCGGTATTAATGCCGATGCGCAGGTTGCAGGGGATGTCCGCCTTGCGTTTGCCTATGGCTTCCATCATCTTGACCGCGGCCATGACCGCGTTGCCCGGGTGGTCGTCCATCGGCACCGGCGCGCCGAATATGGCCATAACCGCGTCGCCGATGTATTTATTGATGCTGCCCTTGTATTTAAAGACCATCTGGGTGGCCGTTTCGAAAAAGTTATTGAGCATGGCCGCGATTTCGGCCGGGCGCATCTGCTCGGACAGGGTGGTGAAGTTCTGGATGTCGGCAAAGAGCACGGTGATGTTCTTTTCCTGGACGTCCAGGGTCACGCCCTTGGAGATAATCATCTCGGCCACGTCCGGCGAGTGGTATCGTTCCAGGTTGGCGCGGACCAGGGCCGCTTTCTGGAGCTTGTCATAAAGCTCTTCCTGCTTTATCCGGATGGCCACCTGGTTGGAAATGGCCGTCATCAGGTCCAGGTCGTCGTTGGTAAACGAGTGAGCCCGGACCAGGTTATCGACGTAAATCACCCCGAGCACCTCGTCCTTTTCCCAGAGCGGCACGCACAGCGCCGAGCGGATGTTCTGCTGGGTGATGGACATACCGGCCGAGAACCGGGCGTCGGCCATGGCGTCCGAGGAAACTATGGAAACCTTATCTGACACCACCTTGTTGGTGATGGTGCTGGAGACCTTGATATGCTCGGCCGGCGGTTCTTTCTTGTTCTTATATCGGCTGAGCTGGGGCACCAGCTGTTTGGTAGTCTGGTCCAGGAGCATAATCACGCCCCGTTCCGCGTTGATGAAATCGAATATCGAGGTCAGGGCGATATCCATGACCTCCTGCAATGATTCGGTCGTGGCCACGGCCTTGCCGATTTGGTAAAGCAGGAAGAACTTCTTGCCTTCCTTGGTTTCCTGCAGGTTGCCCGGCAAAGAGCCGCCTGCAAGCGATTCGCCCTTGTCGAAGATATCCTTGATGTTAATCTGGTAAGAGGCGTCGATATCGGTCACCTTCTTGATGATATCGCTGCCGAAAGCCGTGCCCGGAGCCGGTCTGGGCGGCGCGCCCGGAGCCGCCGCGAAAGGCGATGTTCCGCCGGAGCCCGGAATCGAAAACGACGAGCCCTCGTTGAAAATAAGGGTGTAAGCGCCTATCTGGATTTCATCGCTGTTAACCAGAGGGTGCGTGGAGATTTTTTTCTTGTTGACCTGGGTGCCGTTGGCGCTTTTCAGGTCGGTCAGGTAGTATTTATTGTCCTTGGAGGTTATTTCGCAATGGTGGCGCGAAGCCAGATTATCCGGCAAAGGCAGGTCATTGTCATCCAAACGGCCGATGCGGAAAACCGGTTTGTCCAGGAATATATCCTTGACCACCCGTGAGCCTAACTTAACAATCAATCGACCCATAATAGGGCAGTATAAAACCGGCAGTTGAAATGTCAAGATTTAGGGGGCGTGCCTTGGTCAAATAAATTGACTTGTCTGAAGTAATTTCCTTGACAATATGATTATTCGGCGTATTCTAAAGCCATGTTGAACAGACACGGACAATTCAAGAACAAACGAATCAGAGCTAGAGAAATCTTCAAGCCCGGTTTTCCACCCATCCCGCGCGACCCCCCACGTGCTTAAACACACATCTCGCGCGAATCAGTCTTATTTTAGCCACGGATAACTCCGGATTTATGCCGGACTAAGCACTTTGAAAGGGGGCATATGTTATACCAGGGTCTTAAAATATGCATCATAGGTTTAAGCATGGTGTTCATCGCTATGGTCACCCTGATACTGACCATAAAACTGACCGCTTATATAGTAAAACTCATAGAGAAGAAAACCTCTAATAAATAAATTATAGTAAAGGAGTTTTAAATGAATAAAGAACCAAGCAAGGAAATAAACAAAGAAGTTAATAAAGAAGCGGATGTTACATCGTTGAGTGGTTGCCTGATTAAGGTATTTTCGACACTGCTTGGGCCGGTATTCCTGATAATGGTTGCGGTGATACTGGCCGCCCACCCGACCGCTTTTCCAAGCATATTGGATATTATTTATGGCGTTCTTTTAATACTTGTAGTTATGGCGCGGCTGGTAGACCGTCCACCCCAGCCGGAGACTGGTCCCCGCCTGCCAATTGGCGGGCATGAGCCTCAGGTTGAGAAGATGGAAGGCAAGCCCGCCGAGTCCGAGCCTAGTCCTGTTGTTAAATACAGCATCATCATATTCATTGCCGGTGTCGCGCTTTGGGTCGTGGCCAGGTTTGTTCTGAGCCAGATACTTTAATAAGTAGTGGGTTGAAAAAGGAATGATACAATGATAGGAAACTACGCTGTTATTTTATGGCCGGCCTATTTTTTGCTAATGTTCGGGCTATGTTTTTTAGCCGTGTATTTACGAATAATACCAAAATATGATATTAAATTCTACTTGGTATATACCCTTGTAATGGGCGGGATATGCGTTTTGGTTTGGTATTCGACGTGAGATTCTAATTTGGAACACTAATTCGGTATGGCGTCTCCGGAATTTCCAGATCGGGACCGGTGACACAGAGCGATAGCCTCCTGAAAGGACACCTAATTTTGTCAGCCAAAGGCTGATCTGCCTCTGGCATGATAATGCAGTAACCAGGCTCATTCTCCCGCTTTAAGGGCGGGACTTCATCGCCATTACGCCGGGCGCTGTTTTTTTGTAAATCAGCTTTTCTCCGCGCCCAAATCCCAATATAATGCATATTTGGCAGGGGGGGTATAGGGGGGAGGGGGAGTACCCCCAACGGGGGTAGGGTATACCCCCCCAGGGGGTGGGGTATCCCCTAAAAGGGGGTGGGGTCATTCATACTAGGGAGCAGGGTCATTCATACCGGGGGTGAAGGTTAGATATAGCCCCTTGAAGAGTCATTCATATTACCGGACAGGGTCATTCATACTGGGGGTGAAGGTCGGATATACCACCTTATAGAGCCATGCATATTACCGGGCAGGGTCATTCATACTGGGGGTGAAGGTCGGATATACCACCTTATAGAGCCATTCATATTACCGGGCAGGGTTATTCATACTAGTGGTGAAGGTCGGATATACCACCTTATAGAGCCATGCATATTACCGGGCAGGGTCATTTATACTGAGGGTGAAGGTCGGATATACCACCTTGTAGAGCCATTTATACCAGGGGGTGGGGTTATTTAGTACCCCCCTGCCCATACAGAAACTTTTTAGCGATTGGCCTCGGTTTGCCTGCGACGGGCGATGATTTGCTCGGTCGGGGTCAGGTATACGTAAACCGCATCTTTGGCCTGGGTCATGCAGATTTTATTCTCTTTGGCCAGCCAGCCGATGGCCCGCTCGAAGATAATCGGTTTTAAGCTTGATTTGCCAACCAGTTCTTCCATAGTCATCTTGCCGTGCTTGGCCAAGTGGTTCCAGATGGTCCCGGCCGGATGCCCGATTTCCCATTGGATGTCTATCAGTTTTTCGTCCTTGGGCAGGTTGGCCTCCGGACAGGCCTTGCCCTGTTTGATGCTTTCCAGCATATGCCGGTATTTCTGTTGGACCTCGGGTTTTTCCAGGTATGCCTTGTTCTTCATGGCCGCATAGGTATTGCGCCAGTTGACCAGGTCTTTCCGGCAGTTATCGCAGTTGGCCACGTGGCTGAACAGTTCCGATTCCGGCATATCCATCTGCTCGCCCAGGATATAATCGGTAATGGCCATGCCGTATTTTTCGCACTTACTCTTTTTTGCCATATTAATATCCTCTAGCGCCGAAGCGCCATGGCGCCCTTATGGCGCCACTTTCTTTAGTTTGTTGCGAATATTATATATTTTGAGTTTCAGGTAGTCAAGGGAATATTTACAGAACTCCGGTTCTTTAAGAATATCCTTATATTTAACCTGATTCGCCACCAGGCGCATCAGCTTCTGTTCGTCGGGCGTAAGTTTCACCAGGGTTTTGTTGAGTTTATCCATGGTTGATTCTTTTTCCGGCTCATCGTTAACCGGCTCATCTATGGTTCCTATTGGTATATCCGCGAACGATGACGGGAACATAGCTGAGGTGGTCATCGGGTTTTTGGCGTGCTCGGTATCGTGTTTATAACATTCCAGTCGGGCGATGGTGCAAAGCAGACGGCGGAACGAACCGGGGCCTTCGTTCTTGAAACCCTTGGCTTCAAGGCATTCCCAGAGCACACGGAACACCGCATAGACCAGTTCGTCAATATAGTTATCATCTTTGTGATACCAACTGCGTGTCAAGAGGTAGTAGCGAATCTGGCCGAAATAGCGGCTAAAAAGCTCGTCAAAAGCCTCTTCCTTGCCGGACAGGTATTCCTGGGCTAATTGCTCATCTGATTGGTCATCCTCTTCCATAAACAACCCCAATCTCTTAGTGACACTTGGAGCATAGCGACGTAGTGTCACTTAGATCCCGCAAGCGCAGCTTGACGGGATAGTCCATTGTCTTCCCTAAGGCCCAAGGGCGGGTTCACCGGTGGCGCATAAAGGAACGTGTTGTGCGGCATTCCTATATGTTTCGGCGAACCGCCCGATGAGCCATATATCAAGCCTTTTAAGGGCGAAACCAATTCACCTCCCCCAATATATATATGATCGGCGAGGTCATTTTACTGCAAAATAATGAGAATTTTGCTAAAATAATCGCTCGCAAATACAGGTTTTATAGGGTTTCCAGCCCTACATACTACCTAATAGATACTATATCCTCCCCTATATATATTAAACGTAAAATATCGGGAAAAGTTCATTTTATTTTCAGAATTATTGAACTTTTTTGGGGAAATTTCACCGGAATTCTCATTTTTCCATATAACCTTTTGGTATTTTCCGGGTGTTATTATGAGGGGGGAGGGCGAAGAAGCCTTCCCAGGGAATGGCTCCCCAGGTGAGCCGGGAAGCCCCGACGGAATAGTCGGGGTCTAAGACCCAGTAACGTCCCTCCGACCTGCCCGTTCGGTTCAGGCGGGTGTGCATCGGAGTGACTAACTGGCTCTAAGAGAGGTGATGTATGAAAAAGGTTATAGATACCTGCAAAGAATGCGGTAAAAGGGTGCCAACCAAATCCAAGGGTATAATCAGCTTTGCCTACCAGATGCTCCACCTGTGCCGGTATTGCTACCGGGCTAAGTTTCCAGAACAACCGGCCCATCCCAAACTGATAGCTGTATATCCGAATGACGGGTTCTCTGTCCCGGCCGAGAGTGAGTCAAACGGCGATATGTTTGATTGCGCTAATACTTCACCCTGGGAATGGATGGAAGAGGCCCAAAAGGAATAGGTGACTTATGAGAAGAACATTAATTTATTGGCTCTTGTCAATTGTGATGATTGGCGGATGCGCCTTTGAGCCGCCTGAGGGCGATACCTTTATTATCGACCTGTCCAAAGAGGTTCCGGCGCAGGTTGAGTCGGCTAATCCGTTTATAGGGCTTTACGAGTCTATGCTCTATACGACCGTCAGGGTTAAGGCCGGGTTTTCTTGCGGTTCAGGCGTTATTATTGACGGTTACATAATAACTGCCGCTCACGTGGTTGATAACGAATCTGAAGTTAAAGTGGAAATCTTCTATCCTGAGTTCAGTGAATTCAGCGCTTCAGTGGTTATAACGGACACGGCCAAAGACCTGGCTTTAATTAAAATTTGTAATCTGAAATCTGGAATTTGTAATTATTCCGCTACTCTGGCTCCGCGGAATTATACCCCTTATATTTTTAGTCCAGTTTATGCCGTTGGGTGCTCTCTGGGTCTGAAGGTGCGCCCGTCATACGGCATTATCTCAATCATCGAACCGGATTATTGGGAAATCAACGCACCTATTTTACCGGGCAACTCTGGAGGCCCGGTATTCGATGCTCGAACCTATGAAGTAATTGGGATTTCCGTTTGGGTCCATACCTGCAAAGAGCAGTTGGTGACTACTATGGCAGGTATCGTTCCAATACAGAAAATCTACGATTTTCTGGAGGAGAATGATGTATGTTTCAAATGATGTCAGGTTTCTGGAGGAGGATAATCCAGGTAGTCGTTGGGATTATTTTGGATTATCTCGAAGGAAAGAAGAACCGTAAGTGAATCTACAGTTCAGCCTGGGCCGTCATCGGCGTCATGGCGCCCCGAAGCGCCAAGCAAGGCGCGGCGGCCCGGCTGGGCTGATTATGATATATCTTCGGTAGTGAGGTTTTTATGGCTTTCAACAAGAAGTTCGAATTAACCCTGCGTGTGCCGGAAAACTGGGAAGTTGCCGGACACATGGCGGATAATTGGGAAAAACACATGATGGACGCGGCGGAGTTGATGAAGGGTAAGCTTGATGAGAAGTTTCCGGACGATGGGACTTTCATCAACACTATGGTCAACCCGTCCAGCAATGCCTTTGGACCGTTTGTCAATCCGGCATTCATGTCCAAAAGCGAAAGAACCCTGGACAATATCAGGCGCACCAGGCAGAGCAATCTGTCAGGCGCATTCCTGAAATGGAAGGAAAACCTGGCCAAGGCGTTTGCCACGGTCGATGGCGTGATTGCCAAGCTCTTTAAGGATAAAGTCCAGGCGGCCAAGGATCGCTGGGCCCTTAAGATGGGCAAGGGGGCATTACGTTTTACGGGCGACAAAGCCCGCGGATTGGGCGTGGCCCCTTTCGCGACCTATTACCTGGTCGGTGATGAGCGCGCTGAAATTTGGCCCGCACCGGGCACAGCCGACGGTAAGCCGTACAATATCGCTAAGATAGGCCAGCGTAACGCGGTCAAGGCGGCGATTCTGCAGAGATTCATCCAGGGCGGGATAATGATTGCTAATTCGGGCAACGATGCGGCAGATGAAATCCTGCGCCAGAACGGGATTAATGCGGAACTCCTGACCAGCTTGCGCGACCCGGCCAAAAGCGATGCCTTTGTGGACACCCCGGCAATAGACAAGTGCTATTGCTCGTGGGAGGTTGATGCCGAAGGGCGTCTCGTTCTCAGGGTCCAAGTGGGTTTGACAGTCTAAACTGTTGGTGTGAGTGTCCCGCTCTTTGCAAAACAAAGGGCGGGACCGACCACACTTTGATAAATTGAAATTATCCCGTTCCCGCTTGAGCGGGACGGGACTAAGTGGCAGATAACGCTCTTACCCGATTGATACCGGGTAATTGCTAACTGCCACTAAGGGTGATTTATGACAACATTCAGAAGACGATATTTTGACGGACAGGTGACATCTCCGGCTATTGCCGGCGAGGCTGTTACCGAGGAGAAGATTGCGGACAATGCAGTAACATCAGCCAAGATTAAGGATGAGACTATCACCGGAGCCGATATCGGAGCCGGGCAGGTCCAGACCGATGACATCGCCGACGGCGCTGTTACATTAGCGAAGCTGGGTAGTAATGTCAGCATTGTGCCGTTACAGGACAATGCCGTGACGGAGCCGAAGATTGCAGATTCGGCAGTGTCGAGTTCTAAGTTGCGGGATGGCAGTGTAACGCCGGATAAGCTGGATACACACTCGGTGACATCTACCAAACTTAATGAAGGAGCGGTGACGGCATCCAAAATTGGCACGGGCGAAGTCACGCCGACCAAACTGGCGGCTGTTGATTCTCCGGCGGACGGCGAAGTGCCTACATATAATCAGGCACAGTCCAAGCTGGAATGGAAACCGATGGCGAGCGGAGTTACTCGTCCCCTGACCCCAGCCATTGCTACAGATGAAATCGGCGATGCTCAGGTGACCAACCCCAAGATAGCGGACCGGGCGGTGGACTGGGTCAAGATTGCCTTGGCTTCTATCAACCACGAACTGCTCTATAACGTCGCTCCGCCCACGGATGGCCAAATCCTGTCTTTCGATGCGGCGACAGGCAAGTTCAATTGGATAGCTCCGCCTACCGGCGGTGCGGGCGGAATGCAGTTGACGCTGTTGCCCAGCCAGCCCTTAGTATTCTCCGAGAACTCGATGGCGGACATAGACCAACTGATAGACCTGTCGGCCTGGATTCCGGTAACGGCACAAGCGGTGTTGGTGGAAATCCAGCTCAACGCTATGTCCGTCCCGGCCAGTTCGGAGCAGATACTGACCGTCCTCGGTAGAAGGGCCGGTGCGGATTATGGTAATTCAACCATACATTTTATATGGCAAAATACTGCGGGCTTTAACAATAACGCCTACAAGGAGAGTGTTCTGGGGGTGGATGGGGTAAGACAGATTAAGGTATTTGCTATGAAGAACGGAGTGTTTACATCTACTAACATATGGGTGAAGGGATATATTGAATGATTTGTCTCGCTCCACTTCGTTTCGGGGATAAGTGCCGGCCCGTGAGGGTCTTGTCCCTATCAGCGGGAGGCTTTGCGGAGCTGTTTCAAGACCCCTCAGGGTCTAGGGATAACTCCCTTCGGTCGAACCGGCACTAAGGTTGCTTTAGAATTTCTTGACTTTCGGACGGCGGTTCGTAGTATTGAGTTTTTGTTTGTTATACCGGATAGCGGTATCCTGCGGTTCAGCAGCCGGTTGCCAGAACTGCGGGAGGACCCGGCCGGATGAAAGTGATTTTATGGAAAAACTTATCTACCTTGATAACGCGGCGACGACATTTCCCAAACCGCCTGAAATATATGATTTCATGTTTAACTTCTACCGCAATAACGGCGTTAATCCGGGCCGGACTGGCTGTGACCTGGCCCTGGAAGCGGAAAAGGTTATCCAAGAAACACGGCAGATGCTGACCAAATTCTTGGGGGCAAAGGGCGATTATAACCGTCTGGTGTTTTCTTGTAATGCCAGCGATTCGCTGAATACCATAATTAACGGAGTGACTAAAAAGGGTGACCACGTCATTTCCACAGTAATGGAGCATAATTCCGTCATCCGCCCCCTGAACCACCTTAAGGCGGACGGGAAAATAACCGTTGATTGGGCCAAGGCTGATAAAAAAGGGGTGGTTAGCCCCGATGAAATAAAAAGATTGCTATGCAAAAATACCCGGCTGGTTATTGTCAACCACGGCTCTAACGTGGTTGGGAGCATCCAGCCGCTGAAGGAAATCGGCGCTGTCTGCCGCGGCAAAGGGGTGTTATTTGCGGTTGATGCCGCGCAAACAGCCGGAATGGTCCCGATAAATATGGAAGAAATGAACATAGACCTGCTGGCCTTTACCGGGCATAAATCGCTTTTCGGCCCGATGGGTATCGGCGGTATGTTCGTCCGGGAAGGCGTTGATGTCAAACCTCTGCGCGTCGGCGGCACCGGCGTTCATTCTGCCTACCCGTATCATCTGGAGGAATACCCCTGGCGTCTTGAATGCGGCACTCCTAATCTGGTCGGCATTGCGGGTTTGCACGCGGGCCAGAAATGGATAGCCAAACAGGGGTTGGATAATATCAGGAAGCACGAAATGCAATTAGCCCGAAAACTGGCTGACGGCATTCGTGAGATAAAAGGCGTGGTTGTTTATTGCCCGAAAGACCTGGCCAACCGCTTGCCGGTTATTTCGTTTAACGTTGACGGGTTTGAATCGGCTGATGTGGGCACGCAGCTTGATGTCGATTATAATGTTGTTACCCGCACCGGTCTTCATTGCGCGCCTAAGGTCCACGAGCACTTTGGCACTATCAAGGCCGGCACGGTAAGGTTTTCCATCGGACCCCTAAATAATGATAAGGATATTGATACGGCCATAACGGCCGTAAGGGATATCGCAAAGAGCGGCGTCGAAAGGGCGGGTAAGAATAAAATGGTCTATGAACCCTGCCTTGAGTCTTAGCCTTGATAATATTCGGGATTGGGAGAATTAATTATGCTGATTAAATTGCCTGATGGCAAAGAAATAGAAGTGGACCAGGAAGGGTTTATGACCGATCCCAAGCTCTGGGACGAAGTGATTGCGGAAAACTTTGCCAAGCTCGAGGGTATCGAAAAGCTGACCGATGAGCATTGGGCGGTTATCCGCTATATCCGGACCTATTATCTGGAGCACGACTTAGCGCCGATGGTCCGGAATATCTGCAAAACCACCAGCCTGCCGTTGAAGAAGATATACGAAATATTCCCGGCCGGGCCGGCCAAGGGCGCCTGTAAGTGGGCCGGACTGCCCAAGCCTGACGGTTGCGTTTAATCCTATTATGCATCCAATCCTTTATGTGACATCCGGCGCGGCAATCATATGCATTATTTCGCTGGCCGTGATGCTCATCAGCGCATTCCGCAAATACCGCGCCGACCTGGCCGAACCCAGAGGCAGTAAAATTAGCGGGATTATCTATGCCTTTACGGTCGGGATGCTGCCCGGCGCCAAGGAAAGCATCTCTCATCATATTATCACCTATCTGGCCGGGATTATCCTGCACATCGGCATATTCTCGGCGTTTTTATACAGCGCGGTTCAGCCGCTGGTAACCAACCTGCTATTTGACAGGATTGCCGATTATTATGAAACCGGTATCACCATTTTCTACGTTAACTATTTTACGCCGGCGATGCTGGTGTTGATACCGGTCGGCCTGGCCTGTGGGCTGGGGCTGCTGGTAAAAAGAGTCGCCGTGCCGCGTCTGAGGTATATCAGCTCGTTTGACGATTATTTCTCCAATATATTGGTGAACCTGTTCCTGGCCTCGTCCGTGTATTCCGTTTTACAGCCCGGTTCTTACATAATGTATTATATCGAAACGGCGTTGTTGTTGTATATCCCGCTGGGCAAGCTGAAACACTGCGCCTTCTTCCCGGCCACGCGGATAATGTTTGGGATATTTTACGGGCACCGGGGCATATTGCCCAAGTCTGGATTATAAAGAACCATGGAAGAAAAGAAGACTGACTTTAAGAAAGCTCTGGCCAAGTTGGACGCTCTGCTGGACGGTAAGATGAGCGTTTATATGAACGCCTGTGTTCATTGCGGCTTGTGCGCCGACACCTGCCATTATTCGCTGGCTAACCCGGAGGACCCGGCCATGCTGCCGGCCGCTAAGATAGAACAAATCACTTCTCTCTATCGCCGATATCATACCCTGCTGGGCCGGATGATGCCTAAATGGGTCGGCGCCCGAGAACTGGACCAGGAGCGGGTGGAGAAACTCATTGACGCGGTTTTCGGCCGGTGCACTATGTGCGGCCGGTGCGGTTTGAACTGTTCAATCGGTTTGCACGCCGGCCAGATTATCCGGGCGGCCCGAACCGTTCTGGCCGAGGTTGGGCTGGTGCCGAAATCGCTCCAGTCAACCGTGGACACGGCCGTCAGGACAGGCAATAATATGGCCATCAGCGAAAATGATTTCGTGGAAACTATAGAGTGGCTTCAGGATGACCTGCGCCTGGAGACCGGCGTTAAGACCATAACCATCCCGCTGGATAAATCCGGCGTTAATATTCTTTATACCCTCAATCCGCGCGAGCCGAAATTCTTTCCGCTTTCCATCACCGCGGCAGCCAAGGTGTTTTATGCGGCTAATGAAAACTGGACGCTCAGCCGCCATAACTTTGACGTTACCAATTACGCCCTGTTTTCCGGCAATGACAAGGAGGCGCGCCAGATTGCCGAACGCCTGATAATCCGCACAAAAGAGATGGGCGCGCAGGTGCTGGCGATGGCCGAATGCGGACACGGATTCCGGGCCACCCGCTGGGAAGCGGCCAACTGGACTGGTGGAAAATTAGGCGTGCCGGTAAAGAGCGTTTTGGAGGTATTCGCCGCTTATGTCAAAGAAGGCCGGCTCAAGCTTGATCCCTCAAAGAACTCCAAACGCGTGACCTTGCACGATCCCTGTAACCTGGTGCGCAACGGCGGCGTGATTGAGGAACAACGCTACATTCTTAAGCACGCGGTTCAGGATTTCGTGGAAATGATACCTAACAGGAAGCAAAACTTCTGTTGTGGCGGAGGTGGAGGTATGCTGGCCATGGGCGAATATAAAGAACGGCGCATCAAGGCCGGCAAAATCAAGGCCGACCAGATAAAGGCGACCGGAGCTAAAATCGTAGCCACACCCTGCCATAACTGCATCGACCAGCTGATGGAGCTCAATGACCACTATAAACTCGGCGTGGAAATAAAGACCGTCACCGAAGTCCTGGCTGAAGCGGTAATCCTGGATAAACCTTGACGCTTAGGCTCACAGTAGTAAATTCGGCAATTATGAACCCATTTTATATTCCGTCCGATATCAAACTGCCTCTATCTGATAAGCCCGGCGAGTATCCGTTTACCCGGGGCATCCACCCGACTATGTACCAGGGCCGGCTCTGGACCATGCGACAGTATGCCGGATTTGGCACGGCCGAAGAAACCAATAAGCGCTATAAGTTCCTGCTCCAGCGCGGGCAGATAGGACTGAGCATTGCCTTTGACCTGCCCACCCAGATGGGTTACGATTCGGACGACCCGATGAGCGACGGCGAGGTGGGCAAGACCGGCGTGGCCATTTCCACGCTGGACGATATGGACACGCTTTTTGACGGCATCCCGCTGGACAAGGCCAGCGTTTCGATGACCATAAACGCCACGGCACCGGTAATCCTGGGTATGTATATCGTCCTGGCCCAGAAGCGCGGCATTCCGCTGGACGCCTTGAACGGCACCGTCCAGAACGATATTCTCAAGGAATACATCGCCCGGGGCGCTTATATATTCCCGCCCCAGCCGTCTATGAGGTTGACCATTGACCTGATAGAATACTGCTTGAAGAATATTCCCAAATGGAATTATATCAGCGTCAGCGGTTATCACATTAGGGAGGCCGGCTCGACGGCCGCGCAGGAGGTGGGGTTCACTCTGGCCGACGGCATTGCTTACGTGCAGGCGGCGCTGGAACGCGGGCTGGATATCCAGGAAATCGGGCGGCGGGTATCGTTCTTCTTTAACGCCCATAACGACTTGCTTGAAGAGGTGGCCAAATACCGGGCGGCCCGGCGGCTCTGGGCTAAGCGCATGAAAGAACAGTTCAACTGCACCGACCCGAGGGCCATGATGTTGAGATTCCACACCCAGACAGCCGGTTGCACCCTGACCGCTCAGCAGCCGGAGAATAATATCACCCGTGTGGCGCTGCAGGCTATGGCCGCGGTGCTGGGCGGGACCCAGAGCCTGCATACTAATTCTTTTGATGAGGCGTTATCCCTGCCCACCGAGCAGGCGGCCCGGACGGCCTTGCGCACCCAGCAGCTGCTGGCTTACGAGAGCGGAGTGCCGGCCGTGGCCGACCCTCTGGGTGGCTCGTATTACATAGAACATCTGACCGGGCAGATAGAGAAACAGGCCGAAGACTATATCAGGCATATAGACAAGCTGGGTGGCGCGGCTAAGGCCATAGAACAGGGTTACCAGACACTGGAGATTTCCAACAGCGCCTATGAATACCAGAAATCCATAGAAGAACAACACCGAACTATCGTCGGAGTTAATAAATACCAGGATGAATTGGATAGTAGGAACCGTAAGTCAAGCAAGGTTAAATACCTTAAGGTTTCCGCTGATACCCAGAGGAAACAGGTGAATAACGTTGCCAGGTATAAGAAAAAAAGGGATATTGCCCGGGTGAGCGCGGCCTGCCGGAAATTAGCCGGGGTTGCTTCGTCCGGCAATGAAAACCTGATGTCGTTGATAATAGACTGCATCAAGACGGATGCGACGCTCGGAGAAATCTGCACGGTTTTACGAAAGGCATTCGGCGAGTATCGGTCGCAGACGACCAGATTATAGGGGGTGGTATGTTACAGAAGATTGACCATATCGGTATTGCCGTAAAGGACATCAACACGGCGCTGGCCTTTTACCAGCAGGGGTTGAATCTTAATCCGCATATTGAAGAAGTGCCGGCCATGAAGGTCCGGGTGGCCAAGCTGGCGGTGGGTGAGAGTACGCTCGAGTTGATTCAGCCTCTGGCCGGAGAGGAAGCCGTGACCAAATTCCTGGCCAACAAAGGCGAAGGCATCCACCATATCTGCCTGAAGACCGATAACGTGATGGCGTTAACCAAAGAGTTGATTGATAAAGGTTATAAGCCGGTATATCCGGAACCCAAGGTTGGCGCCGGCGGGCATAAGGTGAATTTTCTCAGTCCCAGGGATACATTCGGCGTGCTTATAGAAATATTGGAATAGTAAATCGGGGCGAGTGGATTTGTCCGCCAGAGGCGGATCCGCCTTTGGCGGAAACCACTAATTCCTAATGATTATCGGGGCGAGTGGATTTGAACCACCGACCTCTTGCACCCCAAGCAAGCGCGCTAAACCAGACTGCGCCACGCCCCGTTAATATTGCCTTCTAATGATAATAATCTACGTCTACTATTCAACAAAATCCCAATAAATATTGTCGGCAGTTATTCCGCTTTGTATAAGCATTGATGAGTTGTTGATGTTATTTGGGCTTGTCCGCCAGTATTTTCTTTATCAACGCGATGGCTTCGGATTTGGTCTTGACGCTGTTCTCCAGCTGGGCTTCTTCCAATTTATGCAACAATTCCGAGAATATCGGCCCGGGCTTGAGCTTGAGCTTTATCAAGTCGTAACCGTTTAATAGAGGCGTTGGTTTCAGTTCTTTTTTGGAGTATTTTTTATAAAGCCGGACAGCTTTATGATAAGGCTTAAGGTCCATGTCGCAGGCCAGTCGGTCGGCTCGGTGTAGTTCGTTCAGTTCCGGATAAGCCGGGTGGACGAAGAGCTTTTTCAGGGTGCTCACCCTCATCTTGTCGATGTCCTTAAAAACCAGGTGTTTGCTGATGATCCATGTTATGGTTTCTATCTGGGCATTGGATAATTTCAGGCGTTTGCAGATGCGTTCGGCCATCTCCGCGCCGACCCGCTCGTGTTCGTGGAACCGGATTCTATCTGTTATCATGAACGTGCCCGGTTTGCCGATATCATGCAGCAGCGCCGTCAGGGCCAGGTCGAAGGACGGCTTGCGCAGATGTTTAAGGACTTTTAATGTATGGACGTAAACGTCGCCTTCGGGGTGGAACTGGACCGGTTGCTTGACCCCGCGCATCTTGACGATTTCGGGCAATATTTCCTTGAGCAGCCCGGTTTCCCGGAGCATTTCGATGCCCTCAGCGCTGCGCGGCGAGATAAGAATCTTTTTCAGTTCCTCGCGGATGCGTTCGGCTGAAATGCCTTTTATCCGGCGGGCTAATCTCTTGATGGCTGATTTGGTTTTGGGGTCTATCTTGAATCCCAACTGGCAGGCAAACCTGATGGCCCGGAGCATCCTTAACCTGTCCTCATTAAACCTCTTGGCCGGGTCACCGATGGTTTTTATCACCTTAGCCCTGATATCATTTTTGCCTTTGACCAGGTCGACCAGTTCTTTTTTGATGGGGTCGTACAAAAGCCCGTTGATGGTAAAGTCGCGCCGGGCCACGTCATCATCGCGTTGGGTAAACTTGACGCTGTCCGGGCGGCGTCCGTCGCTATAAGGGCCTTCGGCCCGGAAGGTGGTGACCTCTATAGCCACAGATTCCACTGATTTTCCCGGTTTGCGCTGGATGGGCACGAGAACTATTATCACCCCGAAGGCCTTGCCGATGGACAGGGTTTTGGGGAATAGTTTAATGACTTCATTGGGCCGGGCGTTGGTAGCCACGTCATAGTCCTGAGGAATCCGCTTCATCAACCGGTCGCGCACGCAGCCGCCGGCAAAATAGGCTTGATACCCCTTTGACTGCAGGGTTTTGACTACTTCCAACGCTATTTTATAAAGATTATCCATTTTATCGATTCAAATATGCCAACGATGTTCCTTCGATATGCTTGAGTTCTTTAAAATCAGCATTCCCGGCCAGCAGTTCATTCAATGCTCTGGTTACGCCTTCCCATACGCCGTAATCGTGCCACAGGATGATGCCACGGTTATTTCTCAATAGTTTTAGACCTATGCGGGAATCGTTAAGGATATAGTCATAGGCGTGCGAGCCGTCGATGAATACAAAATCGATACTGTTGAAATACGGGTTGAAATCAAACGTGGCCGAATCACCATACAATTGGGTAATTTTATTGGCTTCAGGTCTACCGATATACCGCGAGCCCGAACGGTTTTTGTCAATATATAATTTATCGCCCTGGACTATGGGTAATTTTGTGGTGCTGATCTGTTCCTTGGGTAAATCCAGCGTATGTATTTTTGCTTCGGCCGGAGCGCTGACGGCCATGTTTATAGTGGTTCGGCCGTCAAATGTGCCAATCTCGAAGATTCTCCGCGGCTGATGCCGGGTAATCAGCTTGTTTATGGTCATGATTTCCAGGAGCGAGGCGTTCCCGTCCACGCCGATAGGCTCAACTACTTTCGCGAGCAGGTCGTCCGGCGCTACCTCAGCCAACTTGATTTCCGGGATTATCAGTTCATGAGCTTTTGGTTTATAACCGAAATGGGCGCAGATGGTTGATATTAGGATCCGGTTTTGGCTCTTAATAAAACCCATGGTAAATAGGTATACGGAGGCGAATAACCCGAAGAAATACCTTAATATAAAAGCAATGATTTTCTTCATATAAGTTTTAATTAATCAGATAGTATATTGGCTAAATTATAAATCAAGACTTTTAAAGCTTGTATGTTACGTATGGTCAGGGCTTGAGAGCTAACTTTTTACTTGATATCATCGGTTAGTTTTGTAATCTTAAATATATGACGTTATGGAAAATTATTGATAACGCAAGGCGGTTCTTGAGCCAAAGAATTACCAAACAGGTTAAAATCAGCCTGGTCATGATTATTTACCTGATGGCCTGCTATACATTATTAAGGCTGGGATTTCTGGCGGCCAATTACGGGTTTTTTAAAGAGGTCGGTGCGGGGGAGATTATCCGGGCGTTTATTTACGGCCTGAGATTTGATTTATCGGCCTTGCTGATGATAAACGGGCCGTTATTGCTGCTTTATAACCTGCCCATAAACCACCACCGCTGGAAATGGTATCAGACCGGTCTGTTGGTTCTTTTCTGGGTTTTGAACCTTGCCTTTATCACGATTAACCTGGCTGATTACGGTTATTTTGCCACTGCCCAGCGGCGGTTGATGTCGGAAATCTACGTGATGTTCCTGGACATAATGAAGATGTTGCCCAGCATGATAACGGATTTTTATTATCTCTTTATCGGGTTGGCCGTGGGCGGCGGGCTGTTCGTCTGGACCACCTGGAGGTTGCTCCAGAGGCTGGACCGGTCTTTCGAATACGCTTACAGCTTCCGGCGCGAGCTGATGCATTTTATCTTTATCGCTTTTCTGCTGGTGCCCGGGGTTAAAGGCGGTTTCCAGACCAAGCCCATCCGCCCGGCGCACGCGTTTTTTTCTTCTCACCGCGCGGCCGGCTACCTGACCCTTAACTCGTCATTCACGGTTATCAAAAGCATCTTTCAGGCCGGGATGCCGGAATATAAATTCATGCCCCAGGCCGAGGCCTCGGCCGAAATTATCAGCATGTTTTTCCAACCCGGTGAGCAGATTATTGATGAGCAATATCCATTCCTGCGCCAGATCAAACATCCGGGCGTGCCTAACAAGAAAAACATTGTCGTTTTCATAATGGAAAGCTGGACGGCTGATTTTGTCGGCAGTGTTTCCGGCAAAGAACCGTCATCAACGCCATTTTTCGACAGTCTGGCCCAGCAAAGCATACTTTTTACTAACTTCCTGGCCACCGGCCACCGGACAATTGTCGCGGCGCCGTCCGTACTGGCCTCGATACCGGGATTTTATTCGGATTCCGGCATGGGCAAAAAGAATTCTTTCATCGAATCGCAATCAGAGGTCAATAACTTTGTCGGTCTGGGCGGCATCCTGGCCCGGCAGGGTTATATCACCTCGTTCCACCACGGAGCTAACACCGGCGCGCTCGGACTTGATGTCTACACCAAGCTGGCCGGATTCCAGCATTATTACGGAAAGGAAGACTATCTTAACCTGACCGACGCCTCGCAGGACGCGGTCTGGGGCGTCTGGGATGAGGAATTCTTCCTGGATTCCCTGAAACGGATGGACCAGTTCCGGACGCCTTTCTGCTCGGTAATATTTTCTCTGACCTCGCACGAACCATTCCGGATTCCGCCGCATCGCCAGGCGCTGTTTGATAAATATGCCGATGAAACAAAATTCCAGAAGGTTTTGCGCTATACTGATTACAGCCTGGAACAGTTCTTCAAGTTTGCCCAGGACAAGCCCTGGTTTAAAGATACTGTTTTTATCATCACCGCGGACCACGCCTCGCATTCGGCAGTCAATGATTTCTATTCCTGTTTCCATATACCGTTGCTGATATATTCGCCCGGCCTGGAAAAGCCGGCCCGGAACGGCGTAATCGGCTCGCAGGTGGACATCCTGCCGACCATTCTTGGCGTTCTTGGTATTTCAGCCACCCACGCCTCGATGGGCGTTAACCTGACGGACAGCAGCCAGCCGCACTATGCCGTGGTCAGCGACGGTACCAGGTACGCCATCTTTTCCGATAAGTTTGTTTTGCTTAACGACCTGGAGAAAAACATCGGGTTGTATGATTACCACGCCGACCCGATGGCCAAAAAAGACCTGCAATCGGAATACCCGGACCAGGCTCTGAAGCTTAGGCACAGCCTGCTGGCTTATATCCAGTCGGTTTCTACGGCCATTTCCAAGAACCGCATCTGTCGGGAAGAAGACCTTAAGTAAACTTGCATATTGATTACCGGCAGTTTCTTGGAAATTCTTGACACCCCTGATTAACTTTATAGATTATCTGGAAGTCGGCATCAAGAGCAAAGGGTCTTTTGCTGCCGGAGGTTTATATTATCATCAACCCGCATCAAAGGAGGGCATATGGGTATCAAAGTAGCCATCAACGGTTTTGGTAGAATCGGACGCCACGTATTCAAAGCCATGTTCAAGAGGCCCGAATTCGAAATCGTGGCCATCAATGACCTTTCGGACGCCAAGACGCTGGCGCACCTGTTGAAGTACGACTCCATTTACGGCCGGTTCGACGGAACCATTGAAGTGAAGGAAGGCGCTTTCATCGTTAACGGCAAAGAGGTTAAGGTCTCGGCCGAGAAAGACCCGACCAAGCTGCCTTGGGGCAAGTATAACATCGATTTCGTGGTCGAATCCACCGGCGTATTTACCAAGCGTTCCGACCTGGAAAAGCACCTGGCCGCTGGGGCCAAGAAAGTGGTATTGACCGCGCCGCCCAAGGAGCCGGTCGATGCTGTTGTGGTTATGGGTGTCAACGAATCCAAGCTTAAGAAGGAGCACCGGATATTCTCCAACGCCTCCTGCACCACCAACTGCCTGGCTCCGCTGGCTAAAGTGCTTAATGATAATTTTGGGATTATCCGCGGCTTAATGACCACCATTCACGCTTACACCAACGACCAGTCTGTGACCGATTTGATCCACAAAGACCTCCGGCGTGCCCGGGCCGCCGCGGTTAACATCATCCCCACTTCGACCGGAGCCGCCAAGGCCATCGGCGAAGTCATTCCGGAATTAGTCGGCAAGCTTAACGGTTTTGCCGTGCGCGTCCCGGTGCCGACCGGTTCGCTGGTAGACCTGGTGGTCGATGTCAAAAAGGAAGCTACTCCAGCCGATATCAACAGGCTCTTCAAGGCCGCGGCCGAAGGACCGATGAAGGGTATGCTGGCCTATACCGAAGACCCGATTGTTTCGACCGACATCATCGGCGATACCCATTCCTGCATCTTTGACGCGCTGTCCACCATGGTTATCGACAAGAACATGGTCAAGGTGTTCGGCTGGTATGACAACGAATGGGCCTATTCTTACAGGATTGCCGATATCATCGCTTACGCCAACAAACTGAAATAATATTGGTCGGTAAGTATTGAATAAGTAGGCGCTAATCCGGTGTTTGTATCCAGCGCCAATCTGTGCATAAGAAGAAAGGTAAGATATGGCTAAACTAACCATTCGCGATATACCAATGGCCGGTAAGCGGATTCTTACCCGGGTGGATTTTAATGTTCCCCAGGACGATAAGGGCGACATCACCGACGACACTAGGATTCGGGCCACACTGCCGACCATCAATTACATCCTTGCCAACAATGGCCGGGTGGTGCTTATGTCACACCTGGGCCGGCCCAAGGGCAAGGACGAGAAGTTCAAGCTTGACCCGGTGGCTGTTATTCTCGGTAAACTGCTCGGCAAAACGGTTACCAAAATGGATGACTGCATCGGCCTGCCCATAGAAAAAGCCGTTTCTAAGATGAAAGACGGCGATGTGGTCCTGCTGGAAAACCTCAGGTTTTACGCCGAGGAGGAAAAGAACGACGACGATTTTTCCAAGAAACTGGCATTTCTGGGCGATATTTATGTTGATGACGCCTTTGCCTGCGCGCACCGGGCCCACGCTTCCATCGTCGGCGTGACCAAATACCTCAAATCCGCGGCCGGTTTCCTGCTGGCTAAGGAAATAGAATATCTGTCCCGGGTGGTGGAATCGCCCGACAAGCCCTATGTGGCCATCCTGGGCGGTTCAAAGGTCTCGGACAAGATTGCTGTGATTGACAATCTGCTCAGCAACGTAAATACCATCCTCGTCGGCGGCGGGATGGCTTATACCTTCCTCAAGGCCAAGGGCAAAAATATCGGTTCCTCCAAGCTGGAAAAGGACAAGATTGACGTGGCCAAGCAGATTCTCAGCCACGCCAAAGACCGCAAGGTGGAAATCGTTCTACCTGTTGACCACCTGGTGGCTGACCACCTCGAAGCCAAGGCCCGTATCAGGGTGGAAAAATATTCCATACCGGACGGTTGGTTCGGCGTTGACATCGGACCGGAAACAGTCAAGCTCTTTAGCCAAAAGCTCAAGTCCGCCCGGACCGTTATTTGGAATGGGCCGCTGGGCATATTTGAAATAGACAAGTTCGCCGAAGGCTCGCGTTCTATTGCATTGGTATTGGCCGGGCTCAAGGCCACCACCGTGGTAGGCGGTGGCGATACGGCCGCGGCCGTTACCAAGTTCGGTCTAGCCGAGAAATTCTCGCACGTTTCCACGGGCGGTGGTGCGTCGTTGGAGTTTCTTGAGGGCAAAGAACTGCCGGGCATCGCGGCGTTAACCAATAAATGATTTAGCACCGGGATATTTTAGGGCGCATGGCCGTATTTAGCACCGGTGGCAAGGAGAAATATGAATTATAAATTACAGGCCTGTGCGTTTTCTGTATCCCTATGTTTGATGCTTGGCATCTATGCCGGCTGTGCGGCCATACCGGCGGCCGAGAATAAGGCCGAGCCGGCCAAGAACGGCGACGAAAAGGAATTCTCCGAGATTATCAAGGACTTCAAGCCGATTACCGGCGGGCTCTTCACCATATACCAGCATTCCAAGGACGGCCGGGCCATCCTGGAGATAAAATCCGACCAGTTCGACACGGTATACCTTTGTTCGGTCACCCGGGAAACCGGCGACGGCGGTTTCTTCGACCAATCGGCTTTGCAGGACAACTTCCCGTTCTTTTTCCGCCGGGTCAATAACCGCATCCAGCTGATACATAAGAATGTGCTTTTCCGGGCCGACCGGGACAAGCCCATTTTCCGGGCGCTGGAAAAAGGCATCAGCGACTCGATGATTTCTTCGTCGGTAGTCATGTCCAAGCCGCATACGCCCACCGGTTCGGTGCTGGTGTCGCTCAACGACCTGTTCCTGTTCGACCGTTATAACCTGGCCCATCATCTCAGCGAAGCCACCAAGGCCGACTTCGGGTTCGACCGGGAAAACAGCTGTTTCTCCCAGCTCAAGACCTTCCCTGAAAATGTTGACATCGAAATCAACATGCATTTTCGCTCCGGAAAGTCCGGCGCGTCGTCCACCCTGGCCGATTCGCGCAGCTTGTTCATTAAATATTATTATTCCATCTGCACTCTGCCCAAACCCGGCTACGTGCCGCGCCTGGCCGACGACCGGGTCGGGCATTTCCTGACCATGTACGCCGATTACTCCTCGGTCAAGCCGGAAACACCCTATGTTCGTTATGTCAATCGCTGGCGGCTGGAAAAATCCGACCCCGCCGCGCCGCTCTCGCCGCCTAAACAACCGATAGTCTTTTGGCTGGAAAAAACCATCCCGCTGGAATACCGCGAATCGGTCAAGAAAGGCGTGCTTCTTTGGAACAAGGCCTTTGAACAGGCCGGCTTCAAGGATGCTATGGTTGTTTACCAACAGCCGGATGACGCCGACTGGGACCCGGCCGACGTGCGTTACAACACCATCCGCTGGATGGTCAGCCCCGGATTCGGCTACGCGGTCGGACCGTCGCACGACGACCCGTTCACCGGCGAGCTCTACGCCGCCGATATCCGCATCAGCTCCGATATGTTCCGCCATAATTATAACGAGTTCGAGGAATTCGTCAATCCGTTGTCACAGCCTGCACGGTTGGGCAAGAATAACGCCTGTTGCGAATATGGCCGTGGCCTGGCCTACCAGGCATCTTTGGCCCTATCGTTGATGGAAGCGCGCGGGTTCCTCGAAGGCAAGGAAGAAGAGGCCGAGAAATTCGTGCAGGATTATGTCGTTGACCTGGTTTGCCACGAGGTCGGGCATACCCTGGGCCTGAGGCATAACTTCAAGTCCAGCATCGCATTGCCGGTCAGCAAGCTTCACGACAAGGAGCTGACCAGCCGGCAGGGCCTGACCGGTTCGGTTATGGATTATTGCCCGTCAAACGTGGCGCTGGACCAGACCAAGCAGGGTGAGTTCTGGCATTCCACGGTCGGGCCGTATGACTGCTGGGCTATTGAGTACGCCTACAAGCCGCTGGGTGCCAAGGCACCTGAAGAAGAGTTGGCTAAGCTTAGCGAGATAGCCTCGCGTTGCGCCCAGCCGGAGCTGGCCTACGGTACCGACGAAGACGCCTATGGCAACGCCTCCAAGAGCATCGACCCGCTCTGCAATATGTGGGACCTGGGCAGTGACCCGCTCGAATTCGCCCAACTGCGCATCGAGTTGGCCAACGAGCTCTGGCGCAAGATAGAGCCCAAGTTCAGCAAGCCCGGCCAGGGTTACCCCAAGATGCGCCGGGTATTCCGCCAGGGCGTCAATGAATACGCCCAGTCCGCCCAAATGGCCGCCCGCTTCATCGGCGGCATCTACCACCGGCGCGACCATATCGGTGACCCGGACGGTAAATCGCCTTTCGAACCCGTTACGGCCGCCAAGCAGAAACTGGCTATGGAATTCCTCAAAGACAAGATATTTAATATTTCCGGGCAGACCCTGCCTCCGGCCGGCGTGATTAACAAGCTGGGTGTGGATATGATGCCCGATTACGGCGGAGGGCCGGGCAGCGCGCCGACTGTCGAGCCGCAGCTCTACGGCACGGTGCTAGCCATCCAGGGCGCGGCGCTTAATTACCTCTACGACCCGATGGTGCTCAACCGGGTAGCCAACATCAGCCTGCGTTACGACAAGGACCAGGAGCAGTTCGGACTGGCCGAGCTGTTCGACTCTTTGTGGAACGGCATCTGGTCGGAGATTATGATACTGGATAAAGACGGCGCCTGGCTGGACCTCAAGGAAGACCTAGCCATCAATCCATTCCGGCGCAACCTCCAGCGGGCGCACCTGGAAAAGATAATCAGCCTGTCCCTGTCCGAGGCCCGGAACGGCATTCCTTCGGATGCTATCGCCCTGGCCCGGGCCGACCTGATAACCATCAGGGACAACTGCCAGGTAATCATCACCAAGAGTATGGGCGTACCCATAGACCCAGCCACCAAGGCGCATATCCAGGACATCCACGCCCGCGTCATCAGTGCCTTAGACTGGAAGGTCAACAAGGGGATGTAGGGATTTGAGGCTAGTCGTAATAATTTATAGCCCGAAAACAATATATTCCCTTGACAAATTTCCCCTTTAGTTTATATTGCATCTAATTAAGACAGCATATGCTCTCCTGAAATAACTCGATGAAAGGACGTAAGTATGCGCAGCAGTTTGACTAAAATAGCCGCAGTTATTGTGTTTATTGCTTATCTCACCGCGTTTAATTACGGCGGTTGCGGCGGCGGAGGCGGCGAGAGCTCTGACAGCGGCAGCAGCGCCTCAACGTCATACCGGACACCGGTTCTCAACGCCATAGGCAATAAGATTATCACCGAAGGCACAACCCTGACCTTTACCGTATCGGCTACCGACCCGGACGGCGATACCATGACATTCACCGCCTATAACCTGCCGGCCGGAGCTACCTTCAATGTCGCTACACAGGTATTCACCTGGGTGCCTACCTATAACCAGTCCGGTACCTATTCCACCGTAAGATTCAAAGTAGCCGACGCTATAGGTCTCTATGTCGAAGAAACCATTACTATCACCGTCACCGACGTGCCCGCGCCGACCGCTCCGTTTAACCTGGTTGCCACGGTGGCATCAGCCACCCAGATAAACCTGAGCTGGCAGGACAACTCCTCAGACGAAACCGGCTTTAAAGTAGAGCAGAAAATGGGCGGCGGAGCCTATGCCCAGATAGCCTCATTATCAGCTAATGCTATTACCTACAGCGACACTGGACTGATGAGCGGATTTATCTATTACTACCGGGTCAGGGCATACAGCGCCTCCGGCAACAGCGCTTATTGCAGCGAGGTCTCGGCCGCCACCAGCGCCCTGAATATTGCCCCGACCGTGATGACCAACTACCTCAGTAACGTCAGCCATAATACTGCCTCATTTTATGGAAATCTTAACCCTAACGGACTGGCCACCACGGTCTATTTCGAATACGGCACCACGACATCATACGGTACCACCACCGCATCGCAATCAGCCGGCAACGGCACAACCTCGACCAGCACCTCGGCCGATATCACCGGCCTGACGCCCAGCACTATATACCATTTCCGTATGGTAGCCACCAACAGCTCCGGTACCTCCTACGGCACAGACCAGACCTTCAACACCTCAGCCCAGCCGGTGCCGCCCTCAGCTACCACCGGCTCAGCCACTAATGTCACATATAACTCCGTAACCCTGACCGGCACGGCCAATCCCAACGGATTCGCGGCTACGGCCTACTTCCAATGGGGCACCACCACCGCCTACGGCAGTACCACTCAGCCCATAGATATCGGAAGCGGCCTGTCCAGCGTCAATGTAGCTGATGCGCTCATAGGAATATTCGCCAGCACCACCTATCACTTTCGGATGGTGGCCAATAACGACTCCGGCACTGTTTTTGGCAACGACCAGACATTTGTCACCCCGGCCGGGCCGCCCACGGCCCTGACTAATCCGGCCACGGACATAGATTTCTCCAGCGCCGAATTAAACGGCACGGTCAACCCCAACGGCTTGAGCACGGATATACAATTCCAATGGGGTGCTACCACCGGCTACGGCTCATCAACCACTTTAAGGAATATCGGCTCCGGCACGGCATATATCAATATCAACGAGCCGATAACCGGGTTGGCCACAAACGCTACTTATAATTTCAGGTTGATGGCTATCAATGCTTCGGGTACGGTCTACGGTTCAAACCAGTCATTTACGGCCGTAACCAACACCCGCTGGACGCATATCGCCGGGGGCGAATTCCACACCATGGGCGTTAAGAACGACGGTACCCTCTGGGCCTGGGGCGATAATTCTAAAGGTGAATTAGGCCTGGGTAATTATGTCACCAAGACCTCACCCACCCAGGTATTTACAGATACTGACTGGACCAAGGTGGCGGTCGGCGCCGGATTCTCCCTGGGACTCAAGGCTGATGGCACCATCTGGTCCTGCGGTGATAACGCCGAAGGCCAGCTCGGACTGGGCATAGTTGTTACCGGTACCAATGTCTTTACCCGCATAGGCATGGCCACCAACTGGACCGACATCGCGGCCGGCGGCCATTCACACAGCTTTGCCAAAACCGCTGACAACAACGCCTACGCCTGGGGCGATAACCTCTGCGGGCAGCTTGGCCTGGGCGATGACGTATTCCGCTATGACCCGACCCGGGTCATATCCGATTCCAGCGTGGCCTCCATCGCCTGCGGATACGAAAGCGCCCAGGTGGTCAAAACCAACGGCACGCTCTGGGCCTGCGGCGACAACTCAGACGGCGAATTGGGCCTGGGCGACACCGTCAGCCGGACATCATTGACCCAGGTTGGCTCGGATACCAACTGGGCCGAGGCCGAAAGCGGCTATAACCACACCGTGGCCCGTAAGACCAATGGCACTATCTGGGCCTGGGGCGATAACGCCGAAGGCGAGCTGGGATTGGGAGATACCGCAGACCGGACCGCGCCGGCACAGGTATTGACCGATACCGACTGGACTGATATATCGGTCGGATATAAGCATACTATGGCTAAAAGAACAGACGGGACCATCTGGGAATGGGGCGACAACTCGCAAGGCCAGTTAGGCCTGGGAGACCTGATAACCCGGACCGGACCGACCCGGGTAGCCACAGACACCGACTGGTCCATAGTCGAGGCCGGTTGGAAGCATTCTATCGGAATCAAAAATGATGATTCATTAATATCATGGGGAGACAATAATAATGGACAGTTAGGAACAGGGGATACTAATGATAAAATATCACCAACTCAATCCGTTAGTAGTGGTGAAAATGGAGGAAAGGTTGCTTGTGGAGGTAATCATACGTTAGCAATTAAAATAGATAACTCTTTATGGGGGTGGGGATATAATGGATATGGTGAGTTAGGGTTAAGCGATAATAGTAGTCGTAGTTTACCTGCCAAGGTTGGTATTGATGCTAATTGGAGGCAGGTTTCTGGTGGAGAAGAGCAGACCTTAGCGATTAAAATAGATGGTACTTTATGGTCTTGTGGTAGTAATCCCTATGGCCAATTGGGTTTAGGTGATAACACCAGTCGTAACTCACTTACCAGGGTTGGCACGGATACTAATTGGAAGCAGGTTTCCGGTGGAGGATGGCACACCTTAGCAATTAAAGCAGATGGTACTTTATGGGCTTGGGGACAAAATGCCAGCGGTCAGTTGGGGTTAGGAAATTCAATTAATAGAAACTTTCCAATCCAAGTCGGCACGGATACTAATTGGAAGGATGTTGCCTGTGCGTGGCAGCACACTTTAGCTATTAAAGTAGATGGTACTTTATGGGCTTGGGGTAGTAATAACTATGGCCAATTGGGTTTAGGCGATAACACCGGACGTAACTCACCTGTCCGGGTTGGCACGGATACTAATTGGAAACAAGTTTCCGGTGGAGAGTATCATACTTTAGCAATCAAAACAGATGGTACTTTATGGGCTTGGGGTAGTAATAACTATGGTCAATTAGGCTTGGGTGATAATACCAACCGTAACTCACCTGTCCGGGTCGGCACGGATATCAATTGGAAACAAGTTTCTGGCGGCACCAACACTTTAGCGGTCAAGACAGATAGTTCTTTATGGGCTTGGGGTAGTAATAACTGTGGCCAATTAGGCTTGGGTGATAATACCAACCGTAACTCACCTGTTCGGGTCGGCACTGATATTGATTGGAAAGATGTTTTTTCTGGTGGACTTCGCTCTTTAGCGGTAAAATATAATAACACCTTATGGGGATGGGGCATGAATACTTATTATGAATTAGGTCTTGGAGATACGATTAACCGTTCCACTCCCACCCAGATTGGGCAGTAGGTGGGGTCGCCAGTAGTTTGGGGGATAAAAATAAACCTTTGGGAAATGCGCTAAATAATTGGATTGCAGAGCGCTATTTTTACCAAATTAGCCAATTATCTATGGGTATGCTATCGGGGCAATGGTTTTGAGGTACACCATACCCTGTTCTACACGGCCGGTAGTTCTCACATCTTGAGGGGTTATCCGTGCCGCTTTCGGGGGCTACCCCTGGAGTCTTCACCAAGTATCTCTGTCGTCTTCGCCCAGTATCCCAGCCATATTCCCCCAGTAGCCCTGCTACATAGAAGTAGTAGTCTAGACCTCTTTATGTTTTATCCCTGGCACTTTCGGGGGGGTAATTGTGACCTCTTTATGGTTTAGTAGAAGAGGTGTAAGGGGGGAGGGGGGAGGGTGGGTAGGGGGTGGGGGTACCCCCTCTGTACCCCCATAAATTGAGCAAAAGTTACATTTTGTCAAAATCCGGGAATTTAGCAATAAATTATTTTTGTTCTAATCTCTTGTAATTTAATGAGTTATGTAAAACTGCCAAAATTAAGCATCTCTGGATATGTGACAAACCGGTAACTTTCATCGCCTTATAAGGGGGTATGGTTATATCTTGCGGATGCTCCGGTAGGCCGGCTTTTTGAGCCGGACCACTTCGAACTGCAGTCTCTTGAGCAGGCGGCCGGTGCCGTCGACGATGTCAACGGTTCCCTCTCCGGAGGCCTTGGGGTCGATGTATTTGGGGCACCAGATGCGGAATTTGTCGCTGTTGACGTCCAGCCAGGGGCTGGGAGATATATTATTGCCGACTTGCCAGATGAACCTGATTTTCTGCCGGTCGCCGTTGATTATCCGGGCCCAACAGTAAATCGTACCCACGTCCGAGGTGAACCGGCTCATCTCGGTCACGTAATTGCGGCTCTTGACGTCCAGGCAGAGCACGGCCTTTTCGATGCTAATGGCCTTGTCCCGGGGGTTGGACTTGTTGTTGAAGCGCAGTTCCATTATCGAATCGCCGGCGCCCTGGAATACCGGTTCCTGGGTCTGGGAATGACTGCCCGAACCGCCGAAAATCAGGTAGAGCGCGATGAGGCAAAACACCGCTCCGGCTATGACAATAGGTTTTTTGGTGGCCATATTAACATCTTCGGCAAAGGGGTGGGGAAACTTTAGCCACAGATTACACAGATTAAAAACAACCACGAAGGCACGAAAGATTAAAACCCGAAATAATTTTATAGTTTCGTTATTTCGAGCTTTCGTGGTAATCTTAAAACTCCGCCATATCCGGCGGCAGGGGGCTGGTGAATTCGAGCTGTTCTTTGGTGACCGGGTGCTGGAAGCTGAGATAGGTGGCGTGCAGGGCCACCCGGCGGAATTTGAGGGCGTAGTCCTTGGCGTATGAAAACCGACGCTCGCCCACCAGTGGATGCCTGATGGCCTTGAAGTGCAGTCTTATCTGGTTGGTCAGTCCGGTTTCCGGCTCGACCTCAACGATGCTGAACCCGCGTAGGTCGAGCTTGGTTACCCGGTAGCGGGTTAGGGCGTGCTTGCCTTCGAGCGGCGAGTCTATGGTCATCCAGTTATTCGGTCCGGTTTTGATATAGCCCTGGGCGAAGCAGATGTATTTCTTTTTTACCAGGTGCTTGTGGAACTGTTCCATCAGGGACTGCTGGGTGGCTTTACCCTTGGCGTAGAGTATCAGGCCGGAGGTCTCGCGGTCCAGCCGGTGGCAGGGGTGCGCCCGGGAGGTCTGGCCCTTAGCCGTCAGCTCTCGGTTAAGCAGGTCGGTCAGGGTGTGCGTTTCCCCGGCCGGCGTGGGGATGACCAGCAGGCCGGCGGATTTGTCCACCACCATAATCTGGTCGTCCTCGAAAACCATAGTGTAAGGCTTGTTCATAGGCTGATTATGATATGAATTAATCGGCTGATAGCAACTAAATCCGTAAATAGTACACTGATCTTCGCAGATTAACGCGGATAATTCCTAATAATATTAATCTGCGTAGCCCGCAGGGCTCTGCGTTTATCTGTGGACTATTTCCCTATTTATTTGACAGGGACTGATAAATCGGTATACTCCGTTTATGCTTTTGCTCAAGTTCCTGAAACAGCTTTTCCAGATTCTTAACGGCGAGGTCGCGCCACGTCAGGTGGCCGGCGGCATCGCCTTCGGCATGATTCTGGGATTGACCCCTACCTTCAGCCTGCATAACCTGGTGGTGGTTTTCCTTATCTGCATTATCCGGGTCAACGTCTCGGCCGTCATATTTTCCTGGTTATTGTTCGGGTTGGCCTCGTGGGCCATAGACCCGCTGTCGCACCAGCTGGGTTACCTGCTTTTGGTTCGGATGGAGTTCCTTAAGCCGCTCTGGACGGTATTCTACAACATGCCGCTCATTCCGCTGACCGGGTTCAACAACACCTTATTGCTGGGCAGTCTGGTTATATCGCTGATACTGTTCTATCCCGGATTGATAGCATCGGAAAAGGGCGTGCTGGCTTACCGGGCATCGGTCAAGCCCAGGCTGGAAAAGCTCCGAATCTTCCAGGTGCTCAAGGCCAGCTGGATTTACCAGTGGTACGCGCGTATCAGTAATTTCAGGAACTAAAGGATAACATTATGCGTTGGAAAGGCGTCATCGCGTTCGCCGTCATCCTGGTGCTGCTGTGCGGCTTCGGGCTGTTCTTCGCGGACAATATGGTCAAGGGCGCGCTCGAGTCCATAGGCGGCAGTATTGCCGGGGCCCGGGTGGAAATCGCCCGGTTTCAGATGAGTGCCTTGAAACTGCTTCTTAATATCGGCGGGTTGCAGGTGGCTGACCCGGACAACGAGTGGCAGAACCAGATAGAAATCAAGGACGTTCGTTTCGATATGGATTGGTCGGCGCTGTTGCAGAAGAAAATCGTCATCAACGAGATGGCCATCGACTGCATCCAGCGAGGCACCAAGCGGACCACTTCGGGCAAACTACCGGTGGTCGAGGAAAAGAAGAAGGAGAAAAAGAAACACGACTTTACCGGCGAGAAGACGGCCATCGAGGACGAAACGGCCAAACTGCCCATAATGGAGATGCTTAAGGGTAACCAGAAGTTCAACGCCGACGAGCTGGTTAGTGCCGACAAGCTGGCTACGCCGGCCGAGATAAAGAAGTCCGAGGATGCGGTCAACGCCAGGCACCAGGCCGCCCAGGCGTCGGTTAACGGGCTGAATATCAGCGCCCGGGTGGTTCAGATTCGCCAGCAGGTGAACGACCTCGATTTCAAGGAGATTAAGCCGGCTAAGCTAAAACAGGAGGTCAAGAAGCTCAAGGAAATCAAGCAGAACGTCGACCAGCTCAAGACCGACCTGACCAGCACCGACCGGACAGTCCAGGCCGACTTTGATGGTTTGGCTGGTTCGCTCAAGAACATCGACCAGATGAAAGAGCAGGATTATCTCAACGTCATCGGTTCGATATCGAGCATACAGAGCATCACCAAGGAAGGCATTGCCCGGCTGCTTTTCGGGCCGGTCTGGCTGGACCGGGTCAACAGTTTCCTTTACTGGCTGGACCTGGCCAAGAACTATATGCCCTCGGGCGATGAGAAACCGCCGGCGCCTCCTAAGTTTAAAGGTATCGATGTGGAATTTCCCCGAATCAATTCTTATCCGGGATTCCTGCTCAAGGTCGCGTCCATCACCACCGGGTTGGGCAATAATCCGGCCGAGTTGAAGTTTCATGGTAAGATTGAGGGCATCTCGTCCAACCCGCGGCTTTACGGCAAACCGGCATTTCTGATCATCAAGGGGTCAGAGCCCAACTTCGAGCTCCAGGCCGTGCTGGACCATACCCAGTCGGTCAGCCGCGACACCGGCCGGGTCAACATCAACGGTATGGACATCAAGGGATTCTCGCTGGCCAAGTCATCGGCTTTGTTGCCCAAGCAGGTATCCCAGGGCTTGGCCGACATAACCGTGGACATCACCAGCCAGGGCAGCCGGGTGGAGTTGCTTATGAACATACTGCCGCGTAATTTAGTGTTTGCTCCCGAGGACGTGCCGGCCAACGACCTGGCCAGGGAAATCGCCAACGCGCTGGCCACGGCTCCGAACCTAAAAATCGAGGGTAAAATAACCATCGAGAAGGGCAAGCCGGATTTTAAGATTACCTCCACGGTTGACCAGATTATCACTGATTCTTTCAAGCGGATTATTGATGCCCGGGTCGAGGCGGCCAAGCAGGAAGCACGCAAGAAGCTGGACCAGATAATTGACGGTCCCAAGAATGCGTTGATGTCCAACCTGACCGCCAAGCGCGGCTCGATTAACGAGTTGTTAAAAGGCAACAACACCGCGGTGGACGACCTGAAAAAAGAGGTTGACGCCAAACTGGATAAGTTCGGCAAGCTGGACAAATAATTTCTCGCCTAAGACAGCATTTACATTCTATTTATCCGGAGCCTTGTCGTATGAGACTATTTCGTTAAGCGGCTTACGCGGCTTGGGCGCGGGCGATTCGGCCGGCACGCCCAGCGGGGCTAGGCCGACGATGCGGAACTGGTTCGGTATGTTAAGGACTTTGCGGACTTCGACCTCGTCAAAGGCGCCGATCCAGCAGCTGCCCAGTCCTTCGGCCACGGCCGTCAGCATAAGGTGCTCAAAAGCCAGTCCCAGGTCGATGGACCAGCTTTTCATATAGCCGCCTTGTTTCTGGTATGATTCGGCTTCGACGGCGCAACCGATGATGATGACGGGCGCCTCGGCGATGAAGGCCTGGTTCCGGCAGGCCAGAATCAGGTCTTGTTTTATCTTCTTGTCTCGGACGACGATGAAGCGCCATGGCTGTCCGTTCTTGCCGGACGGCGCCCGGCGGGCCGCATCCAGGATGCGGTTGAGCTTGTCGTCGCTGACGGCGTCGGGTTTGTATTTGCGGATGCTGGTCCTTTTATTTATGGCATCGTAGATATCCATATTATTACTCCTTTGCCACTTGAGGTTTCGATAGGTTGATTCCCAATTCTTTCAGTTGTTTCTCATCGACCTGGCTGGGCGCGCCGGTGAGCAGGCAGGAGCTGGTCATGGTTTTGGGGAAGGCAATGACGTCGCGGATATTATCACTGCCCGATAATAGCATCACCAGCCGGTCCATTCCCAGTGCGATGCCGCCATGCGGCGGCGGGCCGTAGCGAAAGGCCTCGAGCAGGAAGCCGAAGCGCGACTGCGCCTCTTCGGGCCCGATACCCAGCAGGCTGAATATCTTTTTCTGCAGTTCTTGCGAGTGTATTCTGATACTGCCTCCGCCCAGTTCCACGCCGTTGAGGACCAGGTCGTAAGCCCGGGCCTTGACCGCGCCTGGGTTATCGGTCAGCAGGGGTATATCGGCCAGCCGGGGCGAGGTGAAGGGATGGTGCTCGCTGACGAATCGTTTGGACTCGTCGTCGTATTTCAAGAGCGGGAACTCGGTCACCCAGCAGAAGCAGTACTTTTCGGACGGGTTCTTGAGCAGTCCCAGTTTTTCGGCCAGGTGCAGTCGGAGGTTACTGAGCGACTGGTTGACGATGCCGGGCTTGCCGGCAATTAGGAATATATAATCGCCCTCCTGGGCGCGGCATTCTTTTATCAGCGCCTGCTGGATGTCCGGCTTGAAGTATTTGGCCACGGCGCCGGTCAGGGCGTTGTTCTGGACGGTGAAGGTAACCAGGCCGCTGGCGCCCAGGCCTTTGACGAACTCGGTCAGCTTGTCAATCTCGCTCCGGGAGAATGTGCCTTTGGCGGCGATGCCCTTGATGATGCCTGAGTCCTTGACCACCTGCTGGAAGACCTTGAAATCGCTTTGGCTTAAGAGCGCGCCGACATCGGCCATAAGCATCTCAAATCGCAGGTCCGGTTTGTCCGAGCCGTAATAGCGCATGGCTTGGTCATAAGGCATCTGCCGGAATGGAGTTTTAAGTTCTACCTTGAGCACTTTGCGGAATACCTCGACCATCAGGCCTTCTATCAGCGACAGGATGTCGGGTTCGTCCACGAATGACATCTCGATATCCAGCTGGGTGAATTCCGGCTGGCGGTCGGCTCGGAGGTCTTCGTCGCGCAGGCAGCGGGCCATCTGGAAATATTTATCCAGCCCGCCGACCATTAATAATTGCTTGAACAACTGCGGTGATTGGGGTAGTGCGAAGAAACTTCCCGGGAAAATCCGGCTGGGTACCAGGTAATCGCGCGCGCCTTCGGGCGTGCTCTTGGTCATGAGCGGCGTTTCAACTTCGACGAAGCCCTGGCTCGAGCAGTATTCCCGCATGGCCTGGGTTACCTGATGGCGCAGGATGAGCATATCGCGCATCGGTTTGCGGCGCAGGTCCAGGTAACGGTATTTGAGGCGTAGTTCGGTTTGGATATTATCGGCTTCCAGGTCTATGGGCAGCGGTTCGCTGGTGGAAAGTATTTCCAGGGCGCTGGACTGGATTTCTATACGACCGGTGGTGCGCTCGGCGTTTTCCGTGCCGGCCGGACGGGCGGCGACTTTGCCGGTGGCTCTGATAACGTATTGCGGTTTGACCTGTTCGGCCTGCTGATGGAGCGCCTTATCCGTTTGTGGATTAAAAACCAATTGGGTGATGCCGTAGCGGTCTTCGATATCCAGGAAGACCAGTCCGCCGTGGTCGCGACGCGACTTGACCCAGCCGCACAGGGTCACGGCTTGGTTGATGTCTTTTTCCGTCAGCTGGCCGCAGGTATGGGTTCTTTTCATAGTATAAACTTTCGGTTAATAAGAAGGAGTTATTTCTTAAGGTCGGCTTCCCACCGGTACATGGGCTGGATGTCATCGATATATATTCTATCCTTGGGGTCGATTTCCAGAATGCGCTTGACCGCGTCGGACAGGGGCATGATGCCGTGGTAGTTGACCTCGCCTTTGACGTCCTGGCGGTAACTGCGCGCCTCGCCCTGGGCCGAGACGAATCCTTTTTGCCGGAAAGAGCTGTCGTAGATATACTGGACATAGAACAGTTCCGCGCCCGGCTGCCAGCCCGAACGCTGGGTTTCGCGCCAGCGCACTTCTTCGATATAGCCGATGACGGTATCAGTGACATCCTTGATTGTTTTGAACGATATCATTTCCGTCTGGATATCGCCTTGTTCCAGGCCGGTTGCCAATTTCTGTTGTTCCTGGACGGCACAGCCGGCTGTTAGGAACAGGATCATTGCCGATATCATCAGGGTTATTCTGGCCATAATAAAGGCATTATGACAAAGGTGTTTTGTAGGTCAAGAAATTTAGTGCCAGTAGGAGCGTAGCGACGTACTGGCACTTATTCTTGAGCGATAGCGAACAGGGTTAGTGCATCGTGAGTTAGTGGCAGAGCGTCAGCCTCCTGTAAGGACTTATCCTTGAGCTCTAGCGAATAAGGTTAGTGCATTGCGAGTTAGTGGCAGAGCCCCCCCCCGAATAGGCGGGGTAAACTTTGCCTCCTGAAACAACGTGTCAGGGGTTAGTTCTATTTAATCAATCCGTGTATCAGCACATCCGGGCCGATGCTTTTGACGGATATATTTTTCAGGTTGATGGCCTGACGCATAAGCTTAATGCCCGGGCCTTCGACCGGGGTTTTAGCGTCGCGGCCGCCAATGATTTTGGGTGCTATGAATATGTAAGCCTCATCGACCAGGCCGGCCATAAGGGCGCTGGAGTGAATCTGTCCGCCGCCTTCCACGAGTATTTTGATTATTCCGATTCTGCCCAGTTGTTTTAGCAGGTCTTTGATGTCAACCGTATTTCTTCCGGTTGTCCTTATTATGATGCAACCTCTTTTTGCCAAGGCCTGCAGTTTCCCTGCCGGGGCCGACGCCGCGACGGCGATATAGGTTTTGATAGTTGAGGCGGTTTTGACTATCCAGGAATCCAGCGGGATGCGGGCACGGGTATCAACGATTATTCTGGCCGGGATAATCGAAAGATGGGTCTTTGATTTAAGATTCGGGGTTAGCATCGGGTCGTCCTTGAGAACAGTATTGATGCCTGCCAGTATACCCTGGACCTTTGAGCGGATTTGCTGGACCAGCGCGCGGGATTGTTCGGACGATATCCATTTGGAGTCGCCGGTGACGGATGCGAGCTTGCCGTCCGCGGTCATAGCCCATTTAGCGATGACATAGGGCAGTCCGGTTTTGTGATACTTGAAGAATGGCGCGTTCATAATCATTGCCTCCTGTGATTCTATTATGGCTACTTTAATGCCGGCGTTTTTGAGCATCCGGATGCCTTTGCCACTGACCAGGGGATTGGGATCGGGGTGGGCAATAACGACTTTTTTAATACCGCTCTGGATAATAGCCGGTGCGCAGGGCGGCGTTTTGCCGAAGTGCACGCAGGGTTCTAGATTAATGTATAGGGTCGCGCCCTTGAGCAGTTTGGGTTTCTTGACCGAGTTGATGGCATTGATTTCGGCATGCGGCCCGCCAAAGTATTGGTGATAGCCTGTGCCGATGATACGGCCGGATTTGACAATCACCGCGCCGACCAGTGGGTTAGGCTCTACCCGACCTTGGCCTGATTTGGCCAGTTTTACTGATAGGGACATATATTTGATAGCATTCATTGTATTCAGCGCAAAAGCCCAGAGGATTAACTGTTTCTATGTGTCTCCTTTTGAACCTTAAGGAGCGTGTTATTTCGTTCCTTTTTGATGGCCATCGGGATATCATCCGTCATTTTAGCCGCGGTCGTTCCCGATCGAGGTGAGTACTTGAATACGAATATTTTGGAGAACCGGGCTGTTTTGACTAAGTCAACCGTAGCTTGAAAATCATCTTCGCTTTCGGACGGGAATCCGACAATAAAATCACTGATAATTTTTACGTCCGGCATCAAACGATAGGCTTGTTTAATAATAGTGCTGTATTCCTTGGAAGTATAGCCACGGTTCATGTCTTTTAGTATCCGGTCCGAGCCGGACTGGGCCGGCATATGGAGTTCGCGCCGTATTTTTGGGAGAGAGGCCATGGTTTTAAGGAGTTCGTCGGTGACAAATGCCGGGTGGCCGGTGATGAATCCGATATTGTCAATGCTGTTTATAGAATGCAGGTTGTGCAGCAGGTTTATGAAAGCAGATTTGGAAGGTTTTCCGTAGGCGGTGATGTTCTGGCCGAGTAGGGTGATATCTCTGACGCCTTGTGAGGCCAAGGTTTTGGCTTCGGTCGTAATATCATTAACGGACCGGCTGACTTCCTTGCCCCGGACATAGGGCACGATGCAGTAACTGCAGTAGTTGTCGCACCCGCGCATGGCCTGGATGTATGCATGATGTTCTGTTGGCGTATTAACGCGCCGGTTCGGGTTCTCGTCGGAGAGCAAGCCGGCTTGGTCGGTGCAGTTGACCGGATTATGTTTGGTTCGAGCATCGTTAATAAGCTTGGCCAGTGTTTTGTAACGGTGAGGACCGCAGACCAGGTCCAGGTGCGGAATGCGTTCAAAGGCCTGGGCTTTGTCCTTTTGGGCCATGCATCCGACTAGGCCGATGATTAGTTTGGGGTTAGTTATTTTGTATTTCTTGAGCAGGCTCAGGCGGTTGTAGACTCGTTCTTCGGCATGGGCTCGGACCGAGCAGGCGTTCAGGAGTATCACATCGGCTGATTCCTCCTTGTTGACCAGATTGTAGCCCTGGTCGGCCAGGGCATTGGCGATAAGCTCGGAATCGAGCTTGTTCATCTGGCAACCGAAAGTTTGGATGTAAACCGAATCTTTCATGGTAATATAAGATAATATCAAATTTATGGAGGTCAAGATATATTTTTATTGACATTAGTTTATATGAAGTTACCATAAAGAAATCAAATATTAAAAGAAGAAGGGCTGCAACGTGAAAGCATTAATTCTGGGTGCCGGTTATGGCGTCAGATTGTATCCGCTGACCAAAAATACCCCCAAGCCGCTGTTAAATATCGCCGGAAAATCAGTAATAGAATGGACATTGGACTTATTATCGCCGGTTAAAGATATAAGTGAGATTATTATCGTAGTAAACCAGAGATTTTATGAGAGTTATCAAAACTGGTTGCCTGAGGTGCAGAAGAAGTTTAAGAAAAAGATAACCTTGATTAATGATGGGACGACTACGAATGATAACAAGCTGGGAGCTGTCGGAGATATCAAATTTGTGCTGGACAAATGCGGGATAAAGGATGATTTATTGGTTATTGCCGGCGATAATCTTTTCGGCGAAAATATCGCTGACGTAATTAAATGTTACAAAAAACATGGTTTGACAATTGCCCTGAAAAATATGAAAGATGTTGACAGGCAATTAATAAGTCAGTATAGTGTTGTGACCTTGGACAATGAGGATAAAGTAATTGATTTTGAGGAAAAACCGCCGGATCCTAAAAGCACATTAATAGCGGTTTGTTTGTACGTTTTTCCGGCTAAGGATTTCGGATTGATTAAGGAGTATCTGGACGGCTATCTTAATCCGGATGCACCCGGTTATTATATTCAGTGGTTGCATAAGAAGCGCGATGTTTTTGGGTATGTAATGAAGCATCATTGGTTTGATATCGGAGATATTGATTCTTATAATGAGGCCAATGATTTTTATACAAAAAGACAAAAGAAAGTTCCGGGCAAGATAATAAATTAAAACACCTGTATTTTGTTATGGCTAAGCTTAAAGTAAACAAGTCAATAATAGGATTAGATATTGGTTCCAGTGCCATAAAAGCTATCGAATTGACGCCTTCGCCGACCACATCAGGTAGTTATGTAGTAAGCGGTTATGGGATAAAGGATCTATTACCTCAGCAGAATATTAAAGATGCCATTAAAGAATTCTTTGATACCGCTGGGTTGCATACAAGAAAAGTGGTTACCGCGGTGTCTGGTAAATCAGTGGTCGTCAGGTATATTACTATGCCCAAGATGTCTGACGAAGAGTTGAGAAGCGCCATTAAGTATGAAGCCAGTAAGTATATTCCCTTCGAAATTGAAGAGGTGATGATTGACTGCGCTCCATTGCCACCATTGGAGGATGAGAAACCAGAGCACGAGGAAAAAGAAATGAGAGTTCTTTTGGTGGCAGTTAAGAAGCAGACAATAGAGGATCACATTTCTATTATTGAACAAACTCGTTTATTGCCTTTGATTATTGATGTTGATTGTTTTGCGCTGGGAAATGCTTTTGAACTGAATCAAAAATTCAGCACTGCCGGAGCCAGCGGTCCGGACAAAAAGGTTTCGGCTATGATTGATATAGGTGCGACCAAAACGAATGTGAATGTTATTTATGGGCTGAACTCATACTTTACCAGAGAAATTCATATAGCCGGAAACGATTTGACCGAGGCTCTGGTTAAAAGAATTGGTATGCAACCGGCCCAAGCTGAAGCATTGAAGCGCGATCCAGGTCTTAAGCAGGAGGAAGTTAAGGAAGTTGTTTCTTCAATTATCGAAGAACTTTGCCATGAAATAGGGTTATCATTCGATTATTTTGAGCATCAATCTGACAAGAAAGTTGAGCATATTTATCTTTCTGGTGGTGGTTCACAGATAATTGGATTAGATGAAGCTATTGAAAGCACATTTGAGAAACGGCCCATACGATGGGATCCTTGTGAATCTTTAGAGATATTAGTAGACGGAGTTGATCCTGTCGACTTTAAGAAAATAGCGTCTAATTTTGCTGTTGCAACCGGCTTGGCCGCACGAATAATAAAATAACGCGATATGATAACGATTAATTTATTACCGGAAGAAAAACGATACAAAGAGCGGACGCCGCTTCCGCGATTTTTGTTACTTAACGCCGCCATCATAATGCTATTATTATTGATATTCTGGAATGCCTTCATGATGGCGAAATTAAATAGCAAAAATAAAACTCTTGAAGGGGTTCGTGGTAATTTAAACAAACTGCAACAGCAAACGGTTGATTTTGACAAGAAGGTTGTTGAGGAGAGGAATCTCTCGGAATGGAAAAAAGCAGTTGATTCTGTCACATCAACCAGGCCATTTTTGTGGTACGAAGCAGTGGATCAATTATGTGATCTTGTATCGGGTTCTCCTACCATCTGGATTACTTCTCTTCGGGCTGAAGAGGGGGGTAGCAAGACTTCATCTAAAGGACAGATTGCTTATACCCTTGGTTTTAGTTGTCTTTCGGCAACAGATAATCTTGAAAGAATGACTGAATTCAGAATTAAATTAAGACGTCATCCGGAATTAGGGAAAATATTTGATTTGGGTTATGAGGATGCTCTTAATCTTGTTAAAACAGCTATGCCGGATTATCAGGAGGAGTTTGCGCTGAAGTTTGATATTGAGTTGAAAAAGAGCAAGGCAGCCCCTAAAACTAATTAATATGAGATTGACAGAACGAAAACTTCTTATTTTGACCATTATTATACCGGGAGTGCTGGCTATTGGATTGGCTGTATACGGTTATTTCATCCAATACAATCAATTAACGAAAATACAGGGGGAAATAGAGAATGTTAATTCTCAAGTAAAAGATGCGGAAGCTAAAATAGTTCAAATGATTGAGTTGGACAAGAGGCTTGAGGCGTTACGCAAAGAAAAAGAAAGCATAAAGGATTTGTTGCCAGCTAAAACAGCCGATCTCTATGAAGACTTTTTGAATTCAATGGTTAAAACCGCGCAGGAAGCTAAGCTTATTGTGCACGGAGCAAATGTGGCAGATGATGCTAAGAAATCAGGCCCTCCGACCGGCGGAGGCGGGTTAGCATTCGAAAAGATATCCTATAGCATGAGGGTTGAGGGCGAATTTTATGAGTGTATTAACTTTATATATTTATTGGAAACAAGCAAGAGGTTTATTAAGGTGGATAGGTTTTCGTTAAGGCCTTCAAATCTTATGGATGTGGAAAAAACCGGCGAGGCAATAAGACATTTGTTAGATATAAAAATAACAAGTTACACATATAATGCTCCGAGTGCAGAAAAAAAATAGCTTGTTTATGATGAGTAGCTTAAAACATATGTTTAAAGTGACTGAAAGTACGTTAATAATAATTTTTTGTGTTTTAACCGTTTCTTCATTGGTTTTTGCCGAAGGTGAACAAACGGTTACGCCGACTAATACCTCGGAATCGTGGTACGCTATTATCGGGAAGCTTGCCGGAAGCAAAGAAGTAAAAATGGGTTATGAGGTTGTGACAATAGAACTTTTGGATACCCAATCTGCAAGTCAAAGTAAGCAGTATAAAGTAAAAACCGAGATGGAGCTGAAAAAACAGATGATTAGTGAGGCTGCCGGAACCAGGATTATCGGAGAAATATTATTCGAAACCCAAGCCCCTGGGGCAGGGCAAAAAGGCCGGATGAAACTTATAAAATCCGAAGTTAGGGCGACTATGCCTTCAATAAAAGAAGTGATTGTGAAATACAAAGCGGTTTCTGAGGGCGAAAAGATGCGGATCTCTGTATTTAATGACCTGCCGGGTAAGGAATTTGAAAATAATCCAGAGGAGCCGTATATAACCGGGCAGGAAATAGGTATATACTTAGTGAGCCAGGGGATTGAGGTTAACCAAAGCTACCCCATTAAATTATTAGATATAAGTAATTATTGTGTTTCGGCTTTATTGATAGTGAAAGAAAAGATTCTTCCTGGGAGCGAAAAAGAGCAGCTAAAATATCGTTGCAATCTTATCGTTTCCAGTCCAACAGCTTTATACAAGGAAATCGAATATATTATTGATGCCAACGGCATAGTTCTTGAAGAACATATTGTATTAAATAATCAACTCGGTGAAATTACCCTATTGAAAACAACAAAGGAGGATGCACTTATTGAAGAGAGACCTGTATTTGGGAAAAAAGGGAGAGATGACCCTTTTAAACAAAAGGTAACAAAGACGAAGAAGGGCGGGCCACCACCTTTGCCACCACCTGTTCCACAAGTAGATCAGGTGGAGAAATTGCTTAAAGAAGCTGAGGAAAAGCTTGAGCAGATGAAGAAAATATACGAACAGGTTCCAGAGGAGGAGCGGGGTGATGCCATGTCCGTTCCATACGGCAGAATACTGGATATATATACGGCGGTGATGAATATTGGTTCCCAAGCGGCGAAAAACCAGATGATGATTATCCGGGATGATGCCGAAAGGTTATTTTCCGGTGTAGCTTCGGTCGTTTATCAGCAAGCTGTATCATTAAGGGATGAATGCAAAAAGCTTTTTGACATGAAGACATATGAGGGGATAGATTCCAAGTTGTCGCAAATCAAACTGCTGAGGCAGAAAAGAGAGCTTGAAGATACCGAGTATGCTGCTAAGATCGACGACCTGATTAAGGAGGTCGAAGTAATCCTGGCCAGAATAGCCACCATTCATGAATTTTTACGTAATCCGCCCAAGATAACTGGTATTGTATATTATCTTAAAGCCCAGGAAAATACATTGCCTTCAGTGAAAGCATCATTTATGGGGAATCAAATATCTTTACCCGTTGTGTATGTTGAGTATGTGCCATCTTCAAGCGCAATAATTAATAATGTGGCTTACAGCGAGGGCGCTAAATTAAATAGCGACACGTTGATTAAATCGATATCTTCAAATGAAGTTGTGTTTTTATACAGGGGTGAAATTCTAACAGTCGAAATAGCGGGAAAGAAATAAAGGAGAGGAAATATGAGGCAGGTTTTAAGAGTTGTATTTGTCGGTATGATATCTTTATTGTTAGCGGGTGGCATTTTTGCCGAACCATCGCCGGCAGCTTCGGAAGCAACGGCAAAAGAGGGCGCCAAGGTATCTTTGTCAACTCAAGCAGATAAAGAACAGGCGCCAATGGCATTGGTTACGGTGGAGTGGCGTGAAAAGCCACTGCGGGCTGCCTTGGAGTCTATTGCGGAAATAGCCAATGTTAATATTGTTGCTGATTTTACAATAACTTCAGATGATATTGTAACGGTTACTTTTCGGAATCTGGAATGGAAACTGGCTTTGGATGAAGTTGTCCGCCAGAACAAATGTATTTTGGAAGAAGTTACGCCTGTTCTTTATCGGGTGAGTAAGCCGCCACTTGTAACGATGTCATTTAAGAACCAGCCTTTAGAGGAAGTAATCAGGGCCATTGCGGCGGTAGCCAATATAAACGTTATTATTGCTGATGATGTCCGAGGGAGCGTAACAATGATGTTTAGGGATATTCCCTGGATGGAGGCTCTTAATAACATAATAAAAACCACGGGATATGCCATTGTTCAGGAAAAGCATAATGTTATTAGGGTTATCAAAAACGAGTCGTTGCAGGAACAACTGGAAACAAGGATTTTTCAGCTTAAATATCTAAAACCACCCGGTGATTTTAAAGCTACAATTGTTACGTCATACGCGGTTGGTTCTCCGCGGCAGTCCGATCCAGTCAAGGATTTTACTCTGCTTACAGTATTGAAGAATATGCTTACCAAGAGAGGCGGGACGGTAATCGGAAGTTTGGAGTATGACCGTGAGCACGATACGATTATTGTTAAAGATACTAAACCTGTTCTTGATGAAATACAGAAGATAATTGATAAACTGGATACACCTCCGCCCCAGGTTTTGGTTGAACTGAAGTTTATAGTCACCTCAAACGATGACCTCTTGAATTTTGGCATAAACTATGCCTGGCAGCTTGGCAAAGGCATAGGAGCTTATTCACGTCCGACGGGTGCATCTGATACAATGGGCGGTCTAACTGCGCCAAGGGCGGATAGGATTGTCTCCAGTCTCCCGTTTGGTCGGGGCAGATCTTATGCGGCGTATAACCCTCTTTACCTGACTCAATATGATATAACCGCGACTTTAAGATTGTTTAAACAAGATACAAAAAGCCGGCTTATACAGGAACCGACTTTGTTAACATTACATGGGCGTGAAGCAACAGTTTTCGTAGGGGAATCAGTTAGTTTTGCACAGACTACAGCTTCTTCATCACAATCAGGTACGATCTCTTATTCAATTGGGGAAGCGGCAAAATCACCTGCCAAGCAAGGCTTTCAGCTTTGGGTGTTGCCTTACGTTATTAAAGATACCAATCAGGTAATGTTAACAATAATACCGCAGCAAGAAATTCTTACTGGGAGTACATCAGAAGTTCCGGGTTTTGACAGGTATAAACTGAATAGCGGGAGCGGGGAACAATATATCGATTTGCCCAGGACACAGCAATCGACTATCGTGGCATATCTCTTGTTGGAAAGCGGGCAGGGGGCTATTATCGGAGGTCTTTCCAGAGACAGGGTTACAAAAGTAGTCGAACAGATTCCTTATCTGGGCGATATCCCGATATTTAATACGTTTTTCAAGTATCGTAACGATACGCATACTACCGAACATCTTTTGATTTTCCTGACGCCGCATATTATCAAGACCGGCGCTGAAACAACGGTTAAAATGTCCAAAAAGATTGACGCCCAAGAGAAATTATTAGAAGGCACTAAATGAGTTATCATCTTAATGAGGAAATTTACCTTTCAGGTGCGGTTTAATAAGGTTGGTCGGGCTAGATTTATTCCTCATCGGGAGTTGATGACGTTAATAGAAAGAGCTGTTCGCCGGGCGGACATTCCGGTGGCGCTTTCAGAAGGTTTTAATCCTCGTCCAAGAATATCATTTCTCGGTGCGCTAAGTTTGGGGGTACCTTCGGAGGATGAAGTAATTTATCTGCATCTGGCCGAATGGCTTTCTCCTGCCGAAGTCCAAAAACGTCTTAACGCCCAATTGTGTTCGCTTTTTGTTTCAGACTTACTAACTCAAAACAAACAGTTAATCAGAATTACCGAGGTAATCCCGCAGCATTCTTCTGATAATCCCAAGGAATTTTCCGTGGAATACCGTATAAGTAATGGCGGCGGTGATTTTTCAGGCGAATATAAAAATAAAGCTGGCGATTTGCTTGCCAAAAAGGAGATTCTGGTGCTAAGGGAGAATTCTGAAGGACAGAAAGGCGTCGATATAAGGCCATACATTGAGGATATTAAGGTGGATAATAATATAATAGTATTAACGGCCAAGGTCACAAACCGGGGCACGGTCCGGCCTGACGAGATTATTGAGGCGCTGGGTTTAAACGAGGCTTTTACCCAAGGGGTTTTATCTATCATGAAAGCTAAAACAATATTTAAATAGGAATAGTTGTAAATGATAGCCGCAGGTCATCAACCTAATTATTTTCCTTATATAGGGTTCTTCCACAAGGCCGCCCGCTGTGATAAATTTATCATCGTTGATAACGTCCAGTTTGTAAAACGCGGTCCTTTCGGCTGGATAAACCGGAACCGAATTCGTACCGCCACCGGCTGGATATGGCTTACTGTGCCGGTAATCACTAAGGGTAAATATCTCCAGTCGATTAAGGATACGATGATAGATAATTCCACGGACTGGCGCCGAAAACATTGGGCCAGCATCCAGCGTAACTATCAATCTGCCACATACTTTGCCCAGTATTCCAAGTTTTTTAGCCAGCTGTATCAGAAGGAATGGGAGTATCTATCCGCGCTTAATGAGGCGATAATCCGCTATGTCTGCGAACAGATGCATATAAAGGCGGCCATAGTTAAATCATCAGAACTTAACGTTGACGGCAAGGCAACAGACCTGATTATAAATATGTGCCAGGCGGTAAATGCGGATACTTACCTGCATGGGAAGCATGGGCGGGATTATGTTGACGAGGATAAAATGAACCAGCATAATATCAAGTCGATATACCAACAATTTGAGCACCCGGTTTATCCGCAGAGGTATCAACCGTTTACTTCCGAAATGGCCATAATTGATTTGCTGTTTAACTGCGGCCCGGAGAGCGAAAATATTATTAAGGGTTAGGGCGCTAATTTTATGAAAGAATGGATAATCAGATACCTCATTGTTATAGGCATTTCTGCTACTGGCACATACTTGGCCTCATTTATTCTTAAGTATATTTCACGCGCAATTAATTGTATGGACCGGCCTGACGATAAATATAAACTCCATGTCCAGGCCACGCCGAGATTGGGCGGTATCGCCATATATGCCGGATTTATTATAAGCATTGGATACTTCCTTTTTTATACAGCTTCTCCTGGCCACGATGATTCGGTATATATCCTGGCAATCAGCAGCCTTATGACGCTTCTGGTGGGTTTGTGGGATGATTTCAGGAAGATACACTCTGACGGTCTTTCCGCATTGATAAAGCTGGCGATACTTTTTGTGCTTACGTTCATCCTGTCTTTGAACGGGATAATAATAAATCTGCCGTTTCCAAGGGAAATAAACATAGCATTGACCTTGCTTTGGCTGGTTGGCTGCACGTCCGCATTCAACGCTATGGATAATATGGATGGGCTGGCCTCGGGGATTTCACTTATCGCGGCGATGGCCTATGCGGCCGTGGCAATCCAGACCTATCAATTTGTTTGGGGAATCATAGCGGCGGCTTTAATCGGCGGTAATTTGGGATTCCTTTTCCATAACTTCCACCCCATATCTAAAAAACCCGCTTCAATATTTATGGGCGACGGCGGTAGTTTCTTCCTGGGCTTTACCCTGGCGGTCATGAGTGTTATGGGCGGCTGGTCGAGCAATCCGGTTAAGGCTTCGATAATACCCATTTTTATTCTGGGTGTTCCTCTGGTGGATTTGGTTTATGTTATTTTTCGGCGCCAGAAATTGGGAATTACGAAGTCGCTTAAGGATATCATTGTCTACTCCGGGACTGATCACTTCTCGCACCGGATAAATCAGGCCGGGTTCTCGCGCCATAAATCTGTGCTGCTGATTTATTTGATATCCTTTTCTGTATCACTAGGAGCGGTGATACTCCGAAACACGGCGAAATACGAGGCAATACTTCTTCTGGCCCAGTTTTGCCTGACATTTCTTATAATATTCATTTTTATCGAGGTGCATCTATCTCAGGATAAGCAGAAGTCCTAAAGGAGATAGAGATGTCTTAATTTGCTTATCCGTGGTTTTGTAGTTATTTGGCAGGAAAGTAATCTTGCATTGCCTGAACCGTTATGGCTGACTTGGTTTTATCGGATTTAGTCAAGTTGTTAATCCGGTATATGGCATTAGCCGCGGCCCGGGCCGCCGACATAGTAGTGATAAAAGGAATCCCCGCTTCCACGGCCAGCCGTCTCATCCGATAGCCGTCGCGACGAGGGCCTGTTCCTTCAGTCGGCGTATTGATAATCAGTTTTATCTTGCCTTCCCTCATCAGCGAAAGGGCATTGGGCGTTTCTCGCTCGCTTATCCTGAATATCGTGGTGGCTGGTATCTGATGATTCTTGAGGTGCTGGGCCGTTCCCTTAGTGGCCATCAGTTCCAGGCCGGCCTGGTTCATTCGCCTGGCAATCGGGATAAGCTTGTCTTTATCTTCATCGCGTACGGTGATGTAAACCATCCCTGAAGTCGGGAGCTTATTCCCGGCCGCCAGGGCCGCCTTATAATAGGCCTCATCAAAACTTTGTGATATGCCCATCACCTCACCGGTAGATTTCATCTCCGGGCCGAGTATTGAATCCACTCCGGGCAGTTTCTGGAACGGGAATACCGGAGCTTTGATGGCCGTATGTTTGATGGTTACTTCAAGGCATCCCTCGGACGTTTCTTTTATAGGCAAGGATGAGACGCGTTGGATAATGGATTTTAGTGTTTCTCCGGTCTTGAGCAACGGCTCCAGCATAACCCGGGTGGCTACCTGGGCTATAGGTATATTGATGGCCTTGGAGACATACGGCACGGTCCGGCTGGCCCTGGGGTTGGCCTCGAGTATATAAACCTCGCCGTCCTTAACGGCTAACTGCAGGTTGGTCAATCCGATTACGTTTAGTTTCAGCGTAATCTCGCGGGTCATATTGCGTATCTGGCTAAGGATATTCTCCGGCAGGGTCTGTGGCGGCAGAACGCATATGGCGTCGCCCGAATGCACCCCGGCCTCCTCGATGTGTTCCATTATCCCGGCGATGAATACGTCCTTGCCGTCGGATATGGCTTCAACATCCAGTTCCACCGCGTGCGTCAGGTACTTGTCCACCAGCACCGGATGCTGTTTGGAGACCTTGGCCGCGGTGGTCATGTAGAATTCCAGTTCCTTTTCGTTATGGACTATTTCCATCCCCTTGCCGCCCAGCACGTAGCTCGGGCGAATCAGCGCCGGATACCCGATTTGCCCGACGATTTCCCTGACTTCCTCGAACGAGAATCCCGTCCCGGCCGGCGGCCGGCAGAGATTGAGCTCCGAAAGCAATACCTCGAACTTCTTGCGGTCTTCGGCGATATCGATATATTTGGCCGAAGTGCCCAGGATTTTAGTGGTTAAGTCCTTGCGCCGGTCCAGCTCCTCCTGCAATGGGATGGCCAGATTTACCGACGTCTGCCCGCCGAATTGAAGTATCACTCCATCCGGTTTCTCGTAATCTATCAGGTTTATCACGTCCTCAAAGGCCAGCGGCTCGAAATAGAGCCGGTCCGACATGTCATAGTCGGTCGAAACAGTTTCCGGGTTATTATTGATTATTATGGCATCCATTCCGGATTCGCGCGCCGCCATCACCGCCTGGACGCAGCAATAATCGAACTCTATGCCCTGGGCGATGCGGATAGGACCGGAGCCGATGACTAGGACCTTCCCTTTTCCAGTGGACGCAGGTTTCCGCTGGCCTTCGGCGCTCTGATTTGATTTATTATTATCCTTAATATCTGCGTTAATCTGCGTCCCATTTATATTATACGTGGAATAGAAATACGGTGTCTCGGCCGCGAACTCGGCCGCGCAGGTGTCGACCATCTTGTAATCCGGCAGAATTCCCAGCTCCTTGCGCCGGGCCCGGACATCCAGCTCGGTCTGGTTGTTGTTCAGCAAATATGATATGTACTCGTCCGAAAACCCGATGCTCTTGGTCTGGTTCATCACGTCCCCGGAGATATCGGCCAGTTTACGGCCCTTGAGCGTTTTCTCCGTCTGGATGATGTTCATTATTTTCTGCAGGAAGAACGGATTCCATTTGGTTAGGTCAGCGATGGTAGTGATATTATAACCCTGGCGCAGGGCTTCGGCGATGGCGTACAGGCGCATGTCGGTCGGCTCGACCAGTTCGGATACCAATGCGCTGGGCGAACCGTGGGCCGGTTCAAAGGCAATCCGGTCTATCTCCAGCGAACGCACCGCCTTGAATAACGCCTCTTCGATGGTCCGGCCGATGGCCATGACCTCGCCGGTGGATTTCATCTGTGTGCCGATGCGCTTGTCGGCCATCCGGAACTTGTCGAACGGCCAGCGCGGTATCTTGAGCACCACGTAATCCAGTGCCGGCTCGAACGAGGCGTAGGTCTTGCCGGTGACCTTGTTGGGTATCTCGTCCAGCGTGTAGCCGACCGCAATCTTAGCCGCCACCTTGGCAATCGGGTAGCCGGTCGCCTTGGAAGCCAGCGCCGACGAGCGCGATACCCGCGGATTGACCTCGATAATCCGGTAGTCGCCGGTATTGCGGTTGAATGCGAATTGGATGTTGCACCCGCCTTCGATACCCAGCGCCCGGATGATTTTTAGCGATGCGTTCCTGAGCGTCTGGTGGTCCCGGTCCGAAAGCGTCTGGGCTGGGGCGACCACGATGCTCTCTCCCGTGTGGATGCCCATCGGGTCCAGGTTTTCCATATTGCAGATGATGATGCAATTGTTATTATGGTCGCGCATCACCTCATATTCGAATTCGTCCCAGCCCAGCACGCATTCCTCGACCAGCACTTGGTGGATGCGCGAATAATCCATTCCCCGCCCGGCAATCTCGGCCAGCTCCTCGTCGTTATGGGCGATGCCGCTGCCCGTGCCGCCTAGGGTGTAAGCCGCCCGGATAATCACTGGGTAGCCGCCTATTTTCTGGACTGCTTCCTTGGCTTTCTTGAGCGATTCGCAGGCGAATGATTTAGGTATCTGCTCGTTTATCTTGAGCATCATATTGCGGAACAGGTCGCGGTCCTCGGAATCGGCAATGGCCTGGATGGGCGTGCCCAAAAGGGCCACATTATACTTGGCCAGGACGCCTTTCTCGGACAGCTCCGAGCACAGGTTAAGCGCCATCTGGCCGCCCATGCCGCTCAGGATGCCTTGGGGCCGTTCGATTTCTATGATTCGCTCCAGCACCTCGACCGTCAGCGGTTCGATGTAGATGCGCTCGGCCATCTTTAGGTCGGTCTGGATGGTGGCCGGGTTGGAATTTACCAGGACGGCTTTGTAACCCTCCTCGCGGATGGAACGACATGCCTGCGAGCCGGAATAGTCGAACTCAGCCGCCTGGCCGATGACAATCGGGCCCGACCCGATAATCATTATCTTTTCTATGTCTTTACGTTTTGGCATAGTTTCTTTGCCACAGAGTCGCAGAGTACACGGAGAATGCCATTAATTTTTCTTTTAACTCTGTGCTCTCTGTGCCTCCGTGGCTAATTTTATAAATTCATCGAACAGGTACTTGCTGTCCCACGGGCCGGGCGAGGCCTCGGGGTGGTACTGGACCGAAAAGACCGGTAATTTCTTATGCCGCATCGCCTCGACCGTGCCGTCATTGACATTGATTCCGGTAATCTCCATCTCGGCCGGCAGGCTGTTGGGGTCGACCGCGAACCCGTGGTTCTGCGAGGTGATATATACCTTGCCGTTTGACAAATCCTTAACCGGTTGGTTGGCGCCCCGGTGCCCGAATTTGAGCTTGTACGTTTTGCCGCCGAAGACCAGAGATAATATCTGGTGGCCCAGGCAGATGCCGAATATTGGGTATGAGCCGACCAGCGCCTGCAGGGTCTTGACCGTGGAACTCATTAAGGCCGGATGAGCCGGGTCGCCCGGCCCGTTGGAAACCAGAATGCCGTCCGGCTTGAGCCGGTTTATCTCGTCCGCTGATGTATTGTAAGGCATCCTAACCACCCGGCATCCCCGGGCAGTTAGCTCGTTGATGATATTGGCCTTGACCCCGCAATCAATCACCGCGATGGTTTTCTTATCCTGGAGTTTACCCTGAGGTTTATCGAAGGGGGTTTCGTGGTTTATTTCGGTGGTCGATACTTCACTGACCAGGTTAGTAGTATCCGGCGACGGCGTATTGCGGGCCGTTTGGAGCAGTTTATCTATGTCTATTTCGCTATCCGCGTCATAAGTGGCGATGACCGACTTCATCGTGCCGAACTGCCGGGTCTTGATGGTCAGCGCCCGGGTATCGAGCTCGCTGATGCCCGGAATGCCCTGAGATTTGAGGAACTCGTCGATGGTCAGCCCGGAATGCCGGTGCACCGGCGTGGTGCAGAACTCGCGGACCACAAAACCCTCGGCCTGGATTTTAGGCGACTGCCATTCGGGCGGCAACCGGCCTGACGAAAACGGAACACAGCCGTAATTGCCGATTAAGGGATAGGTCATCATCAGGATTTGGCCGTTATAGGAGGGGTCGGTCAGGGCTTCCTGGTAGCCGGTCATTCCCGTATTAAAAACTAATTCCCCAAATGCCGATTTGTGGGCGGCACCGAATCCTTTACCTGACAGGATAGTCCCGTCTTCCAATACAAGAATAGCTTTCAAGATAATTTAGTACGCAGATGGGCGCAGATTTGCGCGGATATAGTTTGTTCCTGTTGATATTAATTTGTGCCATAGATTTGAGGCAATATCATACAGACCGGAAAAGTAATGTCAATAAAAACCATTAATTTTTCAGTGACTTGTAGGCATAATGGACGGAAAATATGATAAGAAATGGAATAATTATTTGACATATTTTGGTTTTTAGCCTATATTATAAGTAGACAAAAGAGGGTATTATAACTGAAAGGACACAGTTATGCTTAATGTCAATTCTTCTCGAAAAGGCTCTATGCTGGTATGGACTATGCTGTCTATTACCGTCCTGTTAGGCGCAATCACAGTCGGGTTAACGGTTCTTCAAACCACTAATAACGTGCTGACGTCTCAAATGCAGTACTTTGGCCAAGCCCCGGCGATGGCCAAAGCCGGCCTGCTGGATACTTTGTCCTGGTTCAGGCGTCAAATCAGCCAGCCGATAACGAACTTTAATCCGCAACAGAATTTCTTTGCCGTTCCCCCGGTTAATGATACGGATGATCCGGCTATCGGCATCGTACGTGAACTTGAAGTGGTCCAGAGCGAGAATATCTGGGGTCGTTACGAAGTAAGCAGGTCTATTGTTTCTGATATCTCAGCCCAAAGAGGATTAGGCTCAACGGGCGCGGTATGGTATATTGAATCAAGAGGGTTGCTTTTCCTGAAGGCGGATCCGGCCCAGAGTTATAATGTCTGGCCCAACCGGGTTTTGACCGAGATTAAACTGGCCACGGAAATCAGGCGCGTCAGCATCGTGCCGCCGGCCCTGGCCGGGTTATGCGCCGGTAGGCCGTCCCAAACAGTCATTGGTAATAACTGCAGAATCGATGGCGGCAGCCAGATTGCGGTGGTTTACCCGCCCTTAACAGGTACGCCCAATATTAACGGCGGCGCCGTGGTTAGTGGCACGCTGGGCGCAACGTCCGCTGTAAATCCTTATAGTGATTCTACCGAAAGCGTTTTTGGCATGACCGAAACAGAACTGCGTTCTATTGCCGATTATTACGTTACCCAGGTTGACCAGTTGCCCAACCCGATTCCTGACTACAAGATAGTATTCTTCGACGGCAATGCCACATTCAATTCTACCCATAATTTAAGAGGAACGGGTATTTTTTATATCACCGGTACCCTGACCATGGCCGCCAATAGCGGGTCATCATACAACGGGGTCATTTACTGCAAGGGATATTACCACCAGTTAGCCCCTTCGATAATAAGCGGAGTGGTTATTACCAAAGGGCAGGTCAATATAGAAAGCACCGGCGATATTTCCGAAATAGACTATGATGCCGGCATCCTCAACCAGATCCAGACCTATACCGGCCAATATCGGCTCGGAAAGGGCGTCTATGAGGTCAAATAATTGCCCAACGGTTCGGCCGCAAGGGCAATTTACGACATTGAGAAATTCCCGCCGCGGTATGTCCTTACTGGAAGTCATCATTGCCCTGGCTATAATGGCCGTGGCCATAGGTATCAGTCTTAACTTTGTCACCACCATGGACAAAGTCATCACTTTTAATCAGGATTATTCATTCGCCATCCAGAAAGCCGTTGCCATCATCAATGAACTCCGGGCCTATGCCGAATCGCACGAAGCCTCCGGCGGCGCGTCGGCGCTGGATACCTTTGACGACGGTGTGGCCACCTCGGAGTTCCTGACTATAGATTCGGCAGTTGCTGCGCCGGACCATATCCTCAGCGGTAACCGCTGGTTGGGCAGTCGCTGGTTTTACGCCCGGCGGGTTACCGTGCGGAAATTCCCCTCGTTTGAGGCTTCCAATGTCCGAATTGTTACCGTCAAGATATTCCAGACCCAGGCCGGTAAAAATGACGAAACCCTGCTGGCCGATATCACCTCGGTCATTACCACCGGCGGCGGTTCCGACCCGACCACCCAGGTTTACGACATCTATATGCTAGGCATAGAGAATATCCCCGGCTGGTGGGTTTATCTGGCTTACCTGACGGCTTTTATCGAGAATTCCCTGGGCGATATGGAAGCGCGTAACCCGGGTATGAGATTCCGCCGCCATTGGGTCACCAAAGCGGCTTACGGACGCGACCAGGAATACCGGCCGTATTTTAATAATGCCGCGGACTCCAATCAAACCATTAATTCCGTCTATTTCTATCCCGGAACTATGCCCGCCGGATCGGCCGTCAGCCAATACTACGTGCCGTCCAATGTCAGGGCCCGTATTAACATTGATGGCGCCACCGCCAATGATTACAGCGCTACCACTAATCCGTATCCTTATGCCTTGGCTGACCAGTATAACCACGCTATGCGTCAGCCGCAAGAACTGGCTTTATATAATTCCCGCTTGGCATCCGGACAGGAAACCACCGGCAACCTTACTTATCGTTTATTGCTCGATGATATGGTGCTTAACCCGGCCAAATACCGCAACGCTTTGTTCATTAATCTGCACGGTGAATTGTTGCCGATGCCGTCTTTACGTAATTATTCCGATGCCGCCAAGGACCCGGCCACGCATCCCCAGTGGCGCGTGGTAACCCACCCGGGAAAACTCCGGTGCGCGTTAACCGAAGACCTTAAGCTCCGGGTTTATGCCTATCTGGCCGACCCTTCCGTAGCGGATAATTATATGAGTGCTCCTATTACTCTAACAATACCTAATATGGATTTGACCCAAACCGCTTCCGATGTCCAAATTACTGCTATCGAGGGTGGCACCGACCAGTGTAACCCGGTTGGCCCGGATGCTTATGCGGTGATAAGTCCGGCGCTGACTGCCGCCGTAGAGAATCGGATGTATTATGAGCTTAATTACGATGCCGTTACCGGTACCATTATTACCCTGTATAACACCTCTCTGCGCACGCCCAGGACCGCTGATTTTTGCGGATTAGATACGAGCCGGAGGTTGTATGGAATGGATTATATACCCGGTCCGGTCGAAGCGGCCAATGATTTTAGCCAGGATTTGATATCCACGGTAAATTCCTGGGATGTAATGGCCAGCACGGCAAACGCTATCGGAACCGGCGGCGCTTTATGCTATCCAGTCACCGGCGATTTTATTTATGGTTTCAGAGGCGGCACTCAAACCACCTTCTGGCGTTATTCCATATCGACTAATGCCTGGGCCGCCCGGGCGGTTGCCCTGGGTATGGTCGGCGCCGGCGGCGCTTTGGTCTATCCCGGCGCGGGTGATTTTATTTTTGCCTTCAGAGGCGGCGCGACCACCACTTTCTGGCGTTATAACTTTACCGCCGCGGCCAGCGACGGGGTGAACGCAAACACCTGGCAGGTGCGGACGGTTGCCCCGGGTAATGTCGCCGCCGGCGGCGCCTTGGTTTACCCGGGCACAGGAAGTTTCATCTATGCTTTTCAGGGCGGAACCAACGCTTTCTGGCGCTATAATTTTACCGCCGCGGCCAGCGATGGAGTGGCTGCAAACGCCTGGGATTTACGGGCTAATGCATTAGGTGTTGTCGGTACCGGCGGCGCCTTGGCGGCTACCGGCGGAGACTTCATTTACGCCTTCCAGGGGGGCGGAAATACCGCCTTCTGGCGTTATTCCATTTCGACTAATCTCTGGGTAGCCATGGCAGCTACTAATCCTTATAATATCGGGGCCGGCGGCTCTTTGGTTTATCCCGGCACCGGCGATTATATCTACGGCTTCCAGGGTAATACCAGTCTGCCTTTCCTGCGTTATTCCATTTCGGGTAATTCCTGGGCGGTTATGCCGGCGGCGGCTCCGGCTACTGTTGCCGTAGGCGGCGCCTTGGTTGCAACCAGCGAGTATATCTATGGCTTCAGGGGCGGGGCAACTACATTCTGGCGCGGGGCATCGTTGCCCAAAAATACTGCTCGTTGGGTTATTACTGTTCCTCAGGCTGTGGTTGACCGGGAAAAAGGCGTGGGCGATTCGTTGGTTACCGTAAACACCAGAATCGGCACCGATTTGGATACCGGCACCAGGTGGCCGGTCAACAACAAACCGGCCAACCTGTCCACCACCTATATCTGGCGCACCGACAGTGATGATAACGTGCCTTTCAGCGAGCGCTACCAGTTCCAGGGCGACCCGCGGCACAGTCCTTATGCCGATGTCAAGGCGGGGCACAGGTATAACTGGTATTTCGATAATCTGCGTGATGCGGCCAAGAACGCCCAGGCCGAATGGCCCGGGTTTGACAGCGGCCGGATGAATGGCGCCGCCGATACCACCGACGGCTGGCACGGCGCCGGCGGCACCGGCGGCGATAGGATGGAAATAGACGTGCCCAGGTTTTTCCAGTTCATCAGGACGGCCGTGACCGGTTCAAACGCGGTTTATACATCCATTACCGGCTGGTCTTATTATTATATGGGGCTGGGCAATGAAATCGGTTACGACTCGGCCAACGGGTTTGCAAACAGTATTCCCACCCACCGCAAGCCTTTTGACGGCGGAGCTGTTGGCAGTCGTAATGAAGATTCCATCACCGATGCTCTGACCGGAGGCGTCAAATATGTTCGGGAAAGCATTTCACCATACACCTGGTGGTCCAAACCATGGCTGGGCGAGATTTATCCGGACGGCGTTTACGCGGCCCAATGGTCGGCTAACGGAAATCTTAGCACCGGCACCGGCGCCGGTACATTTGTCCGTATCAGGCGGCAGGATATCCGCACCTCCGGCGCGGCGCCGCTGGTTGCCGCATCGACCTTGCCGGCCGGCACGACTTTTGACGGGCTTGCCTGCCTCCGCCGGACCAATGCCTATGGTTGCACCTCGTTCTTTAACGTTGGCACGACCACCTCGACTTTTCGGCATACCGGCCGGGACGGCACCACCGGCAACCTGTCGCTGGCCGGGCAGGCTATGGCCAGCGGTTATAACTTCCCTCTGCCCACCCAGGCCGCTATTTCCAGGCCTTTCCGGCATGATAATAACTGGGGTAATGTGTCTAATGAGTTTAGCCTGGCCGATTATTCCGGTATTCGCTGTACCGCCGCGGTTAATACCAATTTTTACGGGCATCAAGACGGCGCCGCCTGGCAGGGCAGTTCGCTGATGGAGCTGGCTGACCCGGCCGGCTCAAACGCTTTTATCGTGGTCAATGGGCTGGACCGGACGGTCGAAAGCGGTTCGGCTTTTATCGGCCGTTATGCGGTGGTCAGCCTGGTAAACAGCTTCCTGACGGCCGGCCTCCCAGCTACGCCCAGCCGGATTGTTCAGGTGCCGCGCTGTGAGATTAAAACGCCTAATGTCACCACCGAACTGGAAAATCCCACGGTTATCAGTATGACCTGGTCAACCGAATGGTGCCGCTGGGACGGGCAGACTTATACCACCGCTTATCCGGTAGGATTCACCGAAAACGAACCTGATTTAGCATACGCCCTGCTTTATTCCCGTGATAACGGTAAAAACTGGCTACATATGGTTGATGACTCCGCGGCCACGCCGGGTGTTCCAAACAAAACACTATGGGTTGCCGACACGGCCACCGGCGTCAACGAAAGTTATCTCTGGGATGTTTCCAATGTTGGGTCTTTCGGTGAAGGCAGTTATCTCGTAATGCTTGAGGCTTACCGTATGACCCAGGACCTGCATTACGCCTACCATCGGCAGAAGATATTCATCAATAGGTGAGAATCATATTATGAACCGTAAAGGCTTTACTTTGATAGAATTGGTAATGGTTATGGCCTTATCTACGGCCATAATGTTTTCTATTGTACTGATGATTCAGCAGGTTACCGTCTCAAGCGAATACCTCAACGGGCAGACCCAGGTGATACAATGGGGGCAGATAGCCATTGACGAAATAAACTTCAACCTGACCCAGGCTCGAGTCAACTACCAGAACGATACCCAGGGCAACGCCTACCGGGCGGCGCTGGATTTGGAGTCCCGTTACCCGGCGCTGACCACCACGCGCCTGGCCTGCATCGACCAGATGGGTACTTTTTACAATGACGTGGCGCCGGCCACCCGGACCGGTAACGCCCTGCTGTTCATAAAGGAATCCAATCCTTATATTGATTCCGCGGCACTGGGCATAACCCGGTCGGTCAACACCTATTACCTGGTTTATTACTACCTTTCGCCCAACACCACGCCCATCGCCAAGAAGAATTCAAGCCTCAGGCTGGTCCGCTGGCAGAGCAAGGAATTCGCCGATTACCAGCAGATAATGGCCATCACGCCGGCCGTTTCGCGCAGTTTGTTTGCCAACGTCCTGCAGGCCAGCCGGAATATTAACTACTATTTGATTCCCGGGAACGACCCGGACAGCGCTTTTTACAAGCTGGATGACGACGGCGCGGGCGACGCCGACAGCGACGGCATCGACGACGCGCCCGACGCGGCTTATGTCATCGAGCAAGAATCAGCCACCTCGGTTATCGGTAATCTGGGTATGGGCCGGGCCAGCGTGTCCTGGAATAAAGACAACGACTTCTGGGTGCCCGACCCGGTGCCCAAGTTCGGGGCGCTGGACGCTACCGGCGCCGGATTCCCGCACGGATTAGAGGTCCAGATAATCGGCCCGACCGGCGCCCGGCAGGTATTTGTCCGGTTGGTCCTGGCTTATTACGTCAGTACTAATCAAACCATCTTCTCCAACGAAGCCAGCACCATTGCCACCATGCACGAATTTTAGTGCCACTTCGACCGAAGGGAGTTAGTGGCACTTATCCAGCGACCACAGGGAGCAGGATTAGTGACTGCTGGAGGCTACGCACTCCCCGAAACCCTTCGAAATACTCAGGATGAACTTCGTGGGGTGGGATTAGTGCGACCGAAGTGCATTAGTGTCGGTTCGAGTAAAACGAGTTATCCGGCACTTATCCCGATGAGCAAAGCATCATCGGGGCTAGTGTGTAGGTGCGACACGCAATCAGAAGTGAGAGTGTAACCGCCCATAGTGACAAAAATTGTCACTTTTTGCCTAAAATCTGGGGTTTTTGAGGATAAAGTGACAGAAATTGCCACTGCGGGAGGCTTTTCTCTCAGTGCACAAGCCTGCAAAATACAAAAACCAACTCTCTCCCTATAGGTTTAAACCGTTTATGCCACCGGCATAAATCTGCTATGCCACCGGCACAAGCCAATTATGTACGTAGCACAAGTATATTATGCCACCGGCACAAGACTATTATGTACGTAGCACAGGTATACTATGCCACCGGCACAAGCCAATTATGTACGTAGCACAAGTATACTATGCCACCGGCACAAGCCAATTATGTACGTAGCACAAGTATACTATGCCACCGGCACAAGGCCATTATGTACGTAGCATAAATATATTATGCCACCGGCATAAGGGATTTACTGTATTGGAGGCGAAGGAAGCACTTACCGCTTCCATAGATAACCCGGGGGGGATATACGGGGAGGGGAGTCCTCCCGGAGGGGGTGGGGGGTAGATTAAAGACTCCGGCCTAAATATCCGATAAAAAGAGGATGTTAGTCTTAATCGTCGCTCACGCCGGGGTTGGTTCGA